>NZ_JBEOVF010000027.1:0-134911 GCF_040295365.1 Streptomyces sp. NPDC002838
CCTTGGGGGGGTGGTGTTTTTTTCCCACCCCCCCGCGGTGCGCCCATCGCACCACCCCCCCCTCCGGGCGGCCCCGGGGGGCCCCCCCCGCCCCCGGCCCTTTCGCGTACGTGGGGAGACCGTAACCTGCGTGCGGAGTGTCGCGTTATGAACACTTCCGTCCGATACACCAAGATATGCGCGGAATCATTATGTCGCGTCCGTTCGGCGGAGAGGGGTTCCAGGATGAGCAGCGGATCGGTGTCGCCACGCGGTTTCGAGGCCGTACGGGGGCGCGGCTACCGTCCCGAACAGGTCGACGCGTACACCGACGCCCTCTCCCGGAACCGGGACGCCGCCTGGGAACGCGCCGCCCGGCTGACCGTGCTGGCCAGGGAGATGGAGGAGGAGCTCGCGGAGCTGCGGGAGACCGTGGCGGCGCTGGCTCCGCAGACGTACGAGGCGCTCGGGGAGGGGGCGCGGCGGCTCTTCCGGCTAGTCCAGGAGGAGGCCGAGGCCGTGCGGGAGAGTGCGCGGCAGGAGGCGCAGCGCCTGGTGGATGAGGCGCAGGAGTACGCGGACGGCGTGCGCGGGGCCGCGCAGGCGCACGCCGATGCCGTACGCGCCGAGGCCCAGGAACGCGCCCGGCAGCGCCTGCTCGCGTCGCGCGCCGAGGCCGACGAGATCCGTATCGGCGCTCGGCGCGAGGTGAAGGAGTGCCGCGGTGAGGCGCTGGCCGCGTTGCGTGAGATGCGGCAGCGCACCACCGGAATGCTTGCCGAGCAGGCCAAGGAGCACGCCGAGCGGTGGGCCGAGGCCGAGCGCGAGGCGGAGGAGCGGGCGGCCGCGCTGGAGGTGCGGAACACCGAGCGGCTGGCGCGGGCCGAGGCGGCGCTCCTGGAGGCGGAGCAGGCGTTCGTCGAGGCGGAGGCGTCGGCGCGGCAGCGGCCGGAGGAGGCGCGGGCGCGGGCCGTGGAGGTGGTGGCCGAGGCGCGGGCGCGGGCGGAGCGGATCGCCCGGGAGACGGAGCGGGTGCTGCGGGAGCACGGGGAGATGTGGGACGACATGCAGGCGCAGATGGATCACGTACGGAACAGCCTGGCGGCGTTGACGGGGCGGGCGGCGATGGAGTGAGGGGGAGGGGCTGGTGGAGGCGCCCGGCGTTCGGGAGATGCCCCCGACGCCACCCGGCGGCCCGGTCGCCGAAGGGGCCATCAGCTCTCCCTCCTCACCGCCCCCGCCAGGATCCACCCCTCCACCGCCTCGTACTGCCGCCGCTGCTCCTCCGCCTTCCGCTTCCCGGAGGCCACCGTCCCCAGCCACCCGAGGACGAAGCCCGCCGGGATCGACACCAGGCCCGTCGTCGTGAACGGGAACCAGTTGAAGTCGGCTTCGGGGAAGGCGGAGACCGGGGAGCCGGAGACCAGATTGGTGCCCGGCATCAGCAGCAGCACCACCAGCGAGCCGCCGATCAGCGTGCACAGCAGGCCCGTTCGGGTGTAGCGGCGCCAGAAGAGGCTGTAGACGAGCGCGGGGGCGATGGCCGAGGCACCCAGGCAGAAGGACAGGGTCACCAGGGGCTGCAGGCTGCGGTGCTGGACCAGCGTGGCCAGCACGATGGCCGGGACGCCGACCGCGAGGGCCGAGACGCGGGCCAGCATCATCTCGCGGCGCTCCGACATCTCCTGCACGCGGGCCGCGAACACGTCGTGCGCGAGGGAGTTCGCGCAGGCGAGGATCATGCCGGCCACGGAGGCGAGCAGGGTGAGGAAGATCGCCGTGGTGACCGTCGTGAACAGCAGCGTCTCGGCCGTCGACACGTCCTGACCGAAGGCCGCCCGCGACGCCAGCAGGTACGCCGTGTTGCCCTGCGGATCCGCCTGTGCGATCACCGCCCGCCCGATCAGCGCCGTGGCACCGAACCCGACGATCGTGATGACCAGTACGAACAGCACCACCGACGACACCGCCCAGGACATCGAACGGCGTACCTGAGGGGCGCTGGAGGCGGTGTACATCCGCATGGTGACGTGCGGCAGACAGGCGCCGCCGAGGACCACGGCCAGCTGGGAGCTGATCATGTCGAGGCCCGGATGCGGGCCGCTCTCGAACTGCAGACCGGACCGCAGGAACGCGGACCCCACCCCGCTCTGCTCCGCCGCCGTGTCGAACAGCGCGCCCGGGTCCCAGTCGAACCTGTTCAGGATCAGTACGGCGACCACGCCGCCCGACCCGAGCAGCATCACGATCTTCAGGATCTGGATGAGGGCCGTGCCCTTCATCCCGCCGATCGCCGCGTAACTGATCATCAGTACGCCCAGCCCGATGATGCAGCCCGTCTTCAGCGAGTCGCCGGAGAAGCCCAGGACGAACGCCAGCAACTGCCCCGTCCCCGCGAGCTGCACCAGCATCAGCGGCAGCAGCGCGGCGAGGGTCACCACACACGCCGCGATGCGCACGCCCCGCCCCGGCATCCGCCGCGCCAGCGCGTCCCCCATCGTGAACCGGCCCGCGTTGCGCAGCGGTTCGGCCAGCAGGAACATCAGCAGCATCAGCGACAGCGCCGTACTGAGGGCGAGGACGACCCCGTCGTAGCCCCACAGGGCGATGACCCCGCCGGTGCCCAGCACGGTCGCGGCGGAGATGTAATCGCCCGCGATCGCCAGGCCGTTGCGCATGGGGGACAGGGAGCTGTAGCCGGTGTAGAACTCGTCGAGGTCGTCACGGTCCGGGCCGGTCATCACGCACAGCAGCAGGGTGATGGTGGCGACGGTGGTGAAGCCGACCAGGGACATCGCCTGCGCGGAATCGCTGAAGCCCGTCATCGTGCCGCCGCCTCCTCCCGCTTGGCGTCCAGCTCCGCATGCTTGCGGATGCGGTCCGCGAGCGGATCGACGTAACGGCGGGCGGTGTGCTCGTACAGGGCGATCGCCAGCCAGGTGACGGGCAGTTGGAGCAGCGCGAGCAGCAGGCCGGTGGGCAGTCCGTCGACGACCGTGCCCGTCATGAAGGACGGCGCGAACGCGGACAGCACCAGGAAGAGCGTGAAGTAACCGAGCGCGGTGAGCGTGGCGGTGCGCCGCTGCCAGCGGTAGGCGCTGCGCAGGATCCGCAGGTCGCTGTGGTGGCCGAGGGCGGGGTGGCGGCGGGGGCGTCGCTCGGCCGGTTCGGGGGCGGCGGGCGGCTGCCGGGGGGAGGTGGCGTACGGCGGTGACGCGTCGTGCCGAGGGTACGAGTTCGGAGGGTACGAGTTCGGAGGGTATGAGTGCGGCGGGTATGAGTGCGGTGGGTATGAGTGCGGTGGGTATGGGTCGTAGGACATCCCGGTGCTCCTTGCGCGGCTCGGGTCCGGGGTGAGTGGGAGCCACGCACGCTACTTCTTGGGAACGGGGATGCGCGAGGGTTTCACCAAACTGATCGGTCGGTATGCGCTTACTACGCTGACCTCGGGTGTTACCCGCATTAACGCAGACTTTTACTCGAGGTGAACCAGCGCCACGGGCCCGGGCACCTCGCTGTGTCGTCGAGCCGTGCCCCGAACAACCGGCCGCCGATCGACGCGTCGCCGCACCGAACTCCCCGCCACCATGGCGAAGCCCACGCTCCCCACCCCTGCGGCCGGAACCCGCACCGATCGGATCGGGCGAGGCGGTGACGGGCCCGGCGATCCGGCGGCCCATGATGTCGTATGCCACCCCAGGCAGCGTCACACAGAGGGAAGTTGCCGCGCGGGCCCGACGAAGTGCGCCGCGCCGAGCAGGGAAGTGAGCGTGGCGAGGGCGGGGCTGTAGGCGGCTCCCCCCGAGGCGCTGGGACGGGGGCCCGTACCTGGGGACCCAAAGTGACGTACCGGCCTTCGCGGAAGAGACGCGCCCTCGATCCGGCAGGCCGCTTCCCGTGCCCTGTCAGTGCCCGAGATGCGAGCGCCGATAACGGATCCCGGGCCGGCCATCGACGGTGATGTCCTCCATGGCGGTGAAGGCATTCCGCTCCAGGACGGCCCGGGACGCCCCGTTGTCGAGGGTGGTGACGGCGGCGATGGACGTCAGCCCGTACGCCGTACCGGCCATCCGGCACACCTTGGCGACCGCCGCCGTAGCGACGCCCTTGCCCGCGGCCCGCTCGCCGACGCGATACCCGAGCTCTGCGGAACCGCCCTCGACGTCGACCAGGTTCACGCGGCCGATGAGGTGCCCCTCCTCGTCCACCACCACATGGAAGTGGCACACTCCGGCGTCCTGTTCGGCCAGCAGAGCCGCGTGCCTGGCGGCGAAGCCGGCGAAGTACCCGTCCCCGCGGTCCGGCACCGTTCGCGCGAAGTACTCCCGGTTCTCCCGCTCGAAGGCCAGCAGTGCCTCCGCATGATCGGCCCGCAGCCGCTCCACCCGCACCATGGGCGCCAGGATATGGACAACAGCGACGGATGTCCGTCCGAGGTATGACTTTGTGGTCTCGAAGTACGACACCGTCGTGGGCCCCTGAGGCGATGTCAGGCCGTGATCGCGCGGCCTACCGTCGTCGGCATGACGAACAGATCCCGGCGCTTATCCGGGGCCGCCGCACTCGCGCTCGCCCTGTCGCTGTCCCTGCCGATTGTCGGTGCGGGTGCCGTGTCCGCAGCGCCCACCCCCTCCGCCGCTTCGACCACCGTGGACGCCCGAGCCGAACTGCCTCGCCCCACCGGCCCGCACGCCGTGGGCCGCGGCACGATCCATCTCGTCGACACCGGCCGTCCGGACCCCTGGGTACCGTCCGCCGGCGCGCGCCAGTTGATGGCGTCCATGTACTACCCCGCCCGGCCCGGAGCGGGCGGACCCACCGCCCCGTACATGACCACCGAAGAGGCCCGTCTCCTGCTGCGGTTGCGGGCCCCGGACGCCACCGTCCCGCCCGAGGTGATCAGCGGTGTCCGTACCTGGGCGCGCACCGACGCGCGCCCGGCGCACGGCAGGTTCCCGCTCGTGGTGCTGTCGCCCGGATTCACGTTCCCGCGCGCCACCCTCACCGGCCTCGCCGAGGACCTGGCCAGTCGTGGATACGTCGTCGCGCTGGTCGATCACCCGTATGAGAACGCCGGTACGACCCTTCCCGACGGGCGGACTCTGCCCTGCGCCATCTGTGACCGGCCCCCTGAGGGCGGGTTCGCGGTCGTCGCCAACAGCCGGGTCAAGGACCTCTCCTTCGTGCTGGACCGGCTGACCGGCCGTCACCCCGCCTGGCGCCACGCCCGCATGATCGACCCGCGGCGGATCGGCATGGGCGGCCACTCCATCGGAGGCAACGCCACCGCCGCGACCATGGCCGCCGACGCGCGCGTGCGGGCCGGCGTGAACATGGACGGCACCTTCTTCGCTCCCGTCTCCGACAGCGGCCTCGACGGCCGTCCCTTCCTGATGTTCGGGGCGAAGGACAGGACCGTCGACGAGACCTGGGACGAGGCATGGGCTCACCTGGACGGTTGGAAGCGCTGGCTGACGGTCGCCGGGGCCGACCACGGCTCCTTCACCGACGTGCCCCTCCTCGCGGAGCTGGTCGGCATCCCGGACGATCCCGGCGTGCTCCCGTTCGAGCGCTCAGAGGCCCTCACGCGCGCGTACGTCGCGGCTTTCTTCGACCTGCACCTGAAGCGGATCGCCCAGCCGTTGCTCGACGGCCCGTCACCCGCGAACCCCGAGGTCTCGGTCCGACTGCCCTGACCTGCCCGCGCGTCACTCCTTGAGCACCGGAAACCTGCGCGGCGCCAGCACCAGCAGCACCACGAACGCCACCGCCGCCGCGCACGCCGCACCCAGGTACACCGCGTGCACCGCGTCCGCGATCGCCCGGCGGGTCGCCTCGGGCGCGGTGCCCGCGTCCAGCGCCCGCGTCACCGAGTCCAGGTCGCTCGCGCCGCCGAGCCGTGCGGCCAGTACGCCGTTCGCGACAGCCCCGAAGATCGCCGCCCCCGCTGTCTGGCCTGTCTGGCGGCAGAACAGCACCGACGCCGTCGTCGTACCCCGCTCCGACCACTCCACCGTCGACTGCACCCCGACGAGCAGCGGGAGTTGGAAGAGGCCCAGCGCGGCCCCGAGCAGCAGCATCAGCAGGGCCGGCTGCCAGGCCTCGCCGGGGTACGGCAGGAAGGGGAACGCGAACAGGATCAGCGCCGCCGCGCCGATGCCCAGCATCGCCGTATTACGGAACCCGATCCTCCGGTACACGTGCTGACTGAGCGCCGCCGACACCGGCCAGCTCAGCGTCCAGACCGACAGCACGAATCCGGCCGCCACGGGCGCGAGCCCCAGCACCGACTGGGCGTACGTCGGCAGGAACACCGTCGGGGCCACCATCAGCAACCCCAGCGCGCCGAGGGCGAGGTTGACCGCGGCGATCGTACGGCGGCGCCAAACCCAGCCGGGGATGATCGGCTCGGCCGCCCGGCGCTCCACCAGCACCACGACCACCGCCAGGGCAAGTCCCGTACCGAACAGGGCGATCGAGGGGGCCGACAGCCATGGCCACGCCACCCCGCCCTGTACCAGCGCTGTGAGCAGCACGCCTCCGCACGCGAACACCGCCAGCGCGCCCGCCCAGTCGACACGCGCGCGCGTGGTGGCCGTATTCCGGTCCGTACGCTCCACATCCCGCGTCGGCTCATGCAGATACCGGACGATCAGCCATAACGCCACCGCCCCGATCGGCAGGTTGACCAGGAAGATCCAGCGCCAGTCCGCGTACGCCGCCAGCACTCCGCCAACGCCCGGGCCCGCGACCGCCGACACCGCCCACACCGTGGACAGCTTGGACTGGATCTTCGGCCGGTCCTTCAGGGGGTAGAGGTCCGCGGCGAGTGTCTGGACCGTGCCCTGCAAGGCCCCGCCGCCCAGCCCCTGCACGATACGGAAGGCGATCAGCGCGCCCATGTTCCAGGCCAGCGCGCACAGCAGGGAGCCGAGCAGGAAGAGGGCCGCGCCCGCGATCAGCACCGGCTTGCGGCCGAAGGTGTCGGAGAGCTTGCCGTAGACGGGGAGGGTGACGGTGACGGCGAGCAGGTAGCCGGAGAACAGCCAGGAGAAGACCGAGAAGCCGCCGAGGTCGCCGACGATCTGCGGGACGGCCGTGGAGACGATGGTGGAGTCGAGGGCGGCCAGCGCCATCGCGAGCATCAGGGCGGCTACGACGGCCCCCCGCCGGCCGGTCGTGGTGGGCTCTGCGATCGCCCGTATCGCGGGTCTCCTGTCGCCCACGCGGATTCCTTCCCCTTGCATCTATCTGCCGCGGAACAGCGTCCCACTTGACCCTCACGTCGCGGGAGGGTGGAGCCTGAGTGGGCCGGAGGGTGGAGCGGACCCCGAGAAGGGCTCCACCCGGCGGTGGAGGGCCCCTAGGGGTACCTCCGTACTACGGCTGGGGGAGGGTTCGTACCGCCGGAGGACGAGAGGGGGCGCGGGCTGTCCTTAACCTGGCTTTACGCCGCTGGGAAGCGGTCGGGGGCGGTTCACCGCACCCAGGGGGGTGGGGTTTTCCTCAGTAAAAGACTGCGCTGAACACCAGCGCGCCGGGCCCCCGCCTCCGGCCAGACTCTTCGTCGTAGCAGTTCAGTTCTCGCGACTCACCATCCATGGACCGACAGGTGCGCCCGTCGATCCATTCGCTGACCGACATAGGAGACTTACCGTGACATCGGCTGTAACCATTCCCAGGCACGGGGGCACTGGAGGGCGTACGGCCGTTGCCGCGCGGGCGCGGCAGGTCGTGAAGGCATACGGGTCCGGGGAGACCCGCGTCGTCGCCCTCGACCACGTCGACGTGGACATCGCCCGCGGCCAGTTCACCGCGATCATGGGCCCTTCGGGGTCCGGCAAGTCCACGCTGATGCACTGCCTCGCCGGTCTCGACACGGTGTCGTCCGGGCAGATCTATCTGGACGACACCGAGATCACCGGCCTGAAGGACAAGAAGCTCACACAGCTGCGCCGGGACCGGATCGGCTTCATCTTCCAGGCGTTCAACCTGCTGCCGACGCTGAACGCGATAGAGAACATCACGCTTCCCATGGACATCGCCGGCCGGAAGCCCGACAAGGCCTGGCTGGGCCGGGTCGTCGACACCGTCGGGCTCTCCGACCGGCTCAAGCACCGGCCGACCCAGCTCTCCGGCGGCCAGCAGCAGCGGGTCGCCGTGGCGCGGGCCCTGGCCGCCCGCCCGGAGATCATCTTCGGTGACGAGCCGACCGGAAACCTCGACTCGCGCGCGGGTGCCGAGGTACTGGGCTTCCTGCGCCGGTCGGTCGACGAGCTGGGCCAGACCATCGTGATGGTCACGCACGACCCGGTGGCCGCCTCGTACGCGGACCGGGTGCTGTATCTCGCCGACGGCCGGATCGTCGACGAGATGTACAAGCCGACCGCCGAGGCCGTCCTGGACCGCATGAAGGACTTCGACGCCCGGGGGCGTACGTCATGACCGTCCTGAAGACCTCGATGCGCAACTTCTTCGCGCACAAGGGACGCATGGCGCTGTCGGCCGTCGCCGTGCTGCTGTCGGTGGCGTTCGTGTGCGGCACGCTCGTGTTCACCGACACGATGAACACGACGTTCGACAAGCTGTTCTCGACGACCGCCACCGACGTCACGGTCTCCCCGAAGAACGCCAAGAGCGACGACACCCCGCAGAACGGCAAGCCGGAGTCGCTGCCGGCCGCCATGCTGGAGCAGGTGACCAAGGCGGACGGCGTCAAGTCGGCCGAGGGCGCGGTCAGTTCGATGAACGTGACCGTCGTCAACAGCGACGACAAGAACATGGGCTCCAGCAACGGCGCCCCGACCATCGTGGGCAACTGGACCAAGAACGACCTGCGGTCGATGGAGATCACCTCCGGACACGCCCCGCGCGGGCCGACCGAGCTGATGGTCGACGCCGACACCGCCGACAAGCACGACCTGAAGCTCGGCGACGAACTGCGCACCATCTCCGTCGCCGGTGACTTCAGGGCGAAGATCGTCGGCATCGCCACCTTCAAGGTGACCAACCCCGGTGCCGCCGTCGTCTACCTCGACACGGCCACCGCACAGCGCGAACTGCTCGGCGCCACCGGCCGGTTCACGCAGATCTACGTCAACGCCGCGTCCGGTGTCACCGACGCGCAGCTCAAGCAGAACGTCACCCAGGCCCTGGACGGCACCTTCAAGGTCCAGACGGCCAAGGAGAACGCCGACGAGAACCGCAAGGGCATCGACGAGTTCATGGGCGTGATCAAGTACGCCATGCTCGGCTTCGCCGGCATCGCGTTCCTGGTCGGCATCTTCCTGATCATCAACACCTTCTCGATGCTGGTCGCCCAGCGCACCCGGGAGATCGGCCTGATGCGGGCGATCGGCTCGTCCCGCAAGCAGGTCAACCGCTCGGTGCTGGTGGAGGCGCTGCTGCTCGGCTTCGTCGGCTCGATCCTGGGCGTCGGCGCGGGCGTCGGCATCGCCGTCGGCCTGATGAAGCTCATGTCGATGACGGGCATGAACCTCTCCACCGACGACCTCACGGTGAAGACGACGACCCCGGTGGCCGGCCTCGTGCTCGGCGTCGTGGTCACCGTCCTCGCCGCCTACCTGCCGGCCCGCCGCGCCGGCAAGGTCTCCCCGATGGCCGCGCTGCGCGACGCCGGTACGCCGGCCGACGGCAGGGCGGGCCTGGTGCGCGGTGTGATCGGACTCGTGCTGACGGGCGCGGGCGCCTTCGCCCTCTACACGGCGGCCACGGCCGACAAGGCGAGCGACGGCGCGCTGATGCTCGGCGGGGGAATCGTCCTGTCCCTGATCGGCTTCGTCGTCATCGGCCCGCTGCTGGCCGGCGGGGTCGTGCGGGTGATCAGCGCGGTGCTGCTGCGGGCCTTCGGACCCGTTGGCCGCATGGCCGAGCGCAACGCCCTGCGCAACCCGCGCCGCACCGGCGCCACGGGCGCGGCCCTGATGATCGGCCTGGCCCTGGTGGCCTGCCTGTCGGTGGTCGGCTCCTCGATGGTCGCCTCGGCCACCAGCGAGCTGGACAAGTCGGTCGGCGCGGACTTCATCGTCCAGGGCAACCAGCGGATCTTCCCGCAGGCCGAGAAGGCGATGGAGCAGACGCCGGGCCTTGCCCACGTCACCAGTTACAAGGAGATCGAGGCCACACTGACCTCGCCCGACGGCAAGAAGGACGACTCCGGCATCACCGCCGCCGACCCGACGTACGCCCAGGACCTGCGCCGCCCGACCACGGCGGGCACCCTCTCGGCCGCCTACGGCAAGGACGCCATGTCGGTCGGCTCGGACTACGCCAAGGCGCACGGCGTGCGCGTCGGCGACACCATCACCGTCGCCTTCAAGGGCGGCGAGACGGCGAAGCTGAAGGTCGCCGCCATCACGGACGACGACAGCGCCCTCGACCAGGGCGCCCGCTACACCAGCATCGAGACGATGCGGAAGTACGTCCCGGCCGACCAGGTCCCGCCGAACACGATCATGTTCGCGCAGGCCAAGGAGGGCCAGCAGGAGCAGGCGTACGCGGCACTGAAGAAGTCGCTGCACGACTACCCGCAGTACCAGGTCCGCGACCAGACCGACTACAAGCAGGAACTGAAGGACCAGATAGGCCAGCTCCTGAACATGGTCTACGGCCTGCTGGCCCTGGCGATCATCGTGGCGGTCCTGGGCGTGGTGAACACCCTGGCCCTGTCGGTGGTCGAGCGGACGCGGGAGATCGGCCTGATGCGGGCGATCGGCCTCTCGCGGCGCCAACTGCGGCGGATGATCCGCATGGAGTCGGTGGTCATCGCCCTCTTCGGCGCGCTGCTGGGCCTGGGCCTGGGCATGAGCTGGGGCGCCACCGCCCAGAAGCTCCTCGCCCTGGAGGGTCTGAACGTCCTCGACATCCCCTGGCCGACGATCACCGGAGTCTTCATCGGATCGGCGTTCGTGGGCCTGTTCGCGGCACTGATCCCGGCGTTCAGGGCGGGCCGGATGAACGTACTGAACGCGATCGCGACCGAGTAGCCACCACAGAGACGGGGGAAGCCCGGCGCCGAGAAGTCACGGGGGGCTTCTCGGCGCCGGGTCCGTTGTGTGCGCAGCCGTTGTGTAAGCAGCTGCCGCAGCTGCGGGCAGTCGTGCCGCTGGGGCGGCACGGGTGGGCGCAGCGGCACCCAACGTTATCCACAGCCCCCGCCACCCGCCGCAGCGGCGACGTACGCTGGAGACCCCCGGCCGGTCACCGCGTCGGGCCCTTCGCGTTGCCCACCCCCGGACGAAAGCCGCCCCCGAATGAGCCTGCACGGTCTGCTCGACGCCGTAGTCAAGGACCCCGCCCTCGCGGAAGCGATCACCGCGGCCGCAGACGGCAACCGCATGCACGTCGACCTGGTCGGCCCCCCGGCGGCCCGCCCCTTCGCGGTCGCCGCCCTCGCCCGCGAGGCCGGCCGCCCCGTACTGGCGGTGACGGCGACGGGACGGGAGGCCGAGGACCTGGCCGCGGCCCTGCGCTCCCTGCTCCCCGCTGAGGGAGTCGTGGAGTACCCGTCCTGGGAGACCCTCCCGCACGAGCGCCTCAGCCCCCGCAGCGACACCGTCGGCCGCCGTCTCGCCGTCCTGCGCCGGCTGGCCCACCCGCGCCCCGACGACCCCGAGACCGGCCCGGTCTCCGTGGTCGTGGCGCCCGTACGATCCGTGCTCCAGCCGCAGGTCAAGGGCCTCGGCGACCTGGAGCCGGTGGCTCTGCGCACGGGCCGGACCGCGGACCTGAACGAGGTGGTGGACGCCCTCGCGGCAGCCGCGTACGCGCGCGTGGAGCTCGTGGAGAAGCGCGGCGAGTTCGCGGTGCGCGGCGGCATCCTCGACGTCTTCCCGCCCACCGAGGAACACCCCCTGCGCATCGAGTTCTGGGGCGACGACGTAGAGGAGATCCGCTACTTCAAGGTCGCCGACCAGCGCTCCCTGGAGGTCGCCGAGCACGGCCTGTGGGCCCCTCCCTGCCGCGAGCTGCTGCTCACCGACGACGTCCGCGCACGCGCGCGTGCCCTCGCCGAGCAGCACCCGGAACTCGGCGAACTGCTCGGCAAGATCGCCGAGGGCATCGCCGTGGAGGGCATGGAGTCCCTGGCGCCGGTGCTGGTCGACGACATGGAGCTGCTGCTCGACGTCCTGCCGAAGGGCGCCATGGCCGTCGTATGCGACCCGGAGCGGGTACGCACGCGTGCGGCGGATCTCGTGGCCACGAGTCAGGAGTTCCTGCAGGCCTCCTGGGCGGCCACCGCCGGCGGCGGGGAGGCGCCCATCGACGTCGGCGCGGCCTCCCTGTGGTCCATCGCGGACGTCCGGGACCGGGCGCGCGAGCTGGACATGATGTGGTGGTCGGTGTCGCCGTTCGCGGCGGACGAGGAGCTGGATGCCGACACTCTGAAGCTGGGGATGCACGCGCCGGAGAGCTACCGCGGTGACACCGCCCGGGCCCTCGCCGACACCAAGGGCTGGCTCGCCGACGGCTGGCGCGCGGTCTACGTGACCGAGGCGCACGGCCCGGCGGCCCGTACCGTCGAGGTGCTCGGCGGCGAGGGCATCGCCGCCCGCCTGGACGCGGACCTCGCGTCGCTGAGCCCCTCCGTCGTGCACGTGGCGTGCGGCTCGATCGACTACGGCTTCGTGGACCCGCACCTGAGACTGGCCGTCCTGACGGAAACCGACCTGTCCGGCCAGAAGGCGGCCGGCAAGGACGGCGCCCGGATGCCCGCCCGCCGCCGCAAGACCATCGACCCGCTGACGCTGGAAGCGGGCGACTACATCGTCCACGAGCAGCACGGCGTGGGCCGTTACATCGAGATGGTGCAGCGCACCGTCCAGGGCGCGACCCGCGAGTACCTGGTGGTGGAGTACGCGCCCGCCAAGCGCGGCCAGCCCGGCGACCGGCTGTACATCCCCACCGACCAGCTGGAGCAGATCACCAAGTACGTCGGCGGCGAGGCCCCCACCCTGCACCGCCTGGGCGGCGCCGACTGGACGAAGACCAAGGCGCGCGCGAAGAAGGCCGTCAAGGAGATCGCGGCGGACCTGATCAAGCTGTACAGCGCGCGGATGGCGGCGCCCGGGCACACCTTCGGCGCCGACACCCCCTGGCAGCGTGAGCTGGAGGACGCCTTCCCGTACGCGGAGACGCCCGACCAGCTCACCACCATCGCCGAGGTCAAGGAGGACATGGAGAAGTCGGTCCCCATGGACCGCCTGGTCTGCGGCGACGTCGGCTACGGCAAGACGGAGATCGCGGTCCGCGCCGCCTTCAAGGCCGTACAGGACGGCAAGCAGGTGGCGGTGCTGGTGCCCACCACCCTGCTGGTGCAGCAGCACTTCGGGACGTTCTCCGAGCGCTACTCGCAGTTCCCGGTCAATGTGCGGGCGCTGTCCCGCTTCCAGACCGACACGGAGGCGAAGGCGGTCCTGGAGGGGCTCAGGGAGGGCTCGGTGGACGTCGTCATCGGCACCCACCGGCTGTTCTCCTCGGAGACGAAGTTCAAGGACCTGGGCCTGGTCGTCGTCGACGAGGAGCAGCGCTTCGGCGTCGAGCACAAGGAGCAGCTGAAGAAGCTGCGCGCGAACGTGGACGTGCTGACCATGTCCGCGACGCCGATCCCCAGGACCCTGGAGATGGCGGTCACCGGCATCCGTGAGATGTCCACGATCACCACCCCGCCGGAGGAGCGCCACCCGGTACTCACCTTCGTCGGCCCGTACGAGGAGAAGCAGATCGGCGCGGCCATCCGCCGCGAGCTGCTGCGCGAGGGCCAGGTCTTCTACATCCACAACCGGGTGGAGTCGATCGACCGGGCGGCGGCGAGGCTGCGCGAGATCGTCCCGGAGGCGCGGATCGCCATCGCCCACGGCCAGATGTCGGAGCAGGCCCTGGAGCAGGTCGTCGTCGACTTCTGGGAGAAGAAGTTCGACGTCCTCGTCTCCACGACGATCGTCGAGTCCGGCATCGACATCTCCAACGCGAACACCCTGATCGTGGAGCGCGGCGACAACTTCGGCCTCTCGCAGCTGCATCAGCTGCGCGGCCGGGTGGGCCGAGGCCGCGAGCGCGGCTACGCCTACTTCCTCTACCCGCCGGAGAAGCCCCTGACCGAGACCGCCCACGAGCGCCTGGCGACCATCGCCCAGCACACGGAGATGGGCGCGGGCATGTACGTGGCGATGAAGGACCTGGAGATCCGCGGCGCGGGCAATCTGCTCGGCGGCGAGCAGTCCGGCCACATCGCGGGCGTCGGCTTCGACCTGTACGTCCGCATGGTCGGCGAGGCCGTCGCGGACTACCGCGCCTCCCTGGAGGGCGGTGTGGAGGAGGAGCCGCCGCTGGAGGTCAAGATCGAGCTCCCCGTCGACGCGCACGTCCCGCACGACTACGCGCCCGGCGAGCGGCTGCGCCTCCAGGCCTACCGGGCGATCGCCTCGGTGAACTCCGAGGAGGACATCAGGTCCGTACGCGAGGAACTCGTCGACCGCTACGGCAAGCTGCCCGAGCCGGTGGAGAACCTGCTGCTGGTGGCGGGCCTGCGCATGCTCGCGCGCGCGTGCGGAGTCGGCGAGATCGTCCTGCAGGGCAACAACATCCGCTTCGCGCCCGTGGAACTGCGCGAGTCCCAGGAACTGCGGGTCAAGCGGCTCTACCCGGGAACCGTCATCAAGCCGGCGGTGCACCAGGTGCTCGTGCCGCGCCCGAAGACCGCGAAGGTGGGCGGCAAGCCGTTGGTCGGGCGGGAACTGCTCGGCTGGGTCGGCGAGTTCCTGACGTCGATCCTGGGGTCGTAGAAGCCTGACGAGGGCTCAGGCCACCGGACGCATGCGGGCGCCGGTGGCCTCGCGCAGGGCCGCCGCGAGCCGGTCGCGTACGGCGACCTGCGCGGCGATGCGTTCCTCCATCACCGCGAGGCGCTCGGCGGCGACCCGCAGGGCCGTGTCCGAGGCCGGGCGGGCGTCGTGCCCGACCGGCCCCATGACCTCCGCGAGCCTCCGGCCTTACGGCTGTTCGGGCCTGTCGCGATCCATGCCGAGCGAGCCTTCGATTCTCCGCTGCGCGTCGTCGACCTGGCGCTCGTACTTGTTGCCCGTCTTCTCGTTGGCTTTCCGTTCCGCGGCGTCGGACATGTCCTTGGCCTTGCTGCCCTTCGCCTGGCTCTTGAATCTGTCGAAGATGCCCATCCAGAGCTCCTTCCGGAGGTGACTCGAATCGACGATACGCCCGAGTTGCGAGGGATGCCCATTTAAGGGTCGCTATGGTCTGGACCTCTCGGCCGCTACCGTGAGACCAGGAAGAACCGCCGTGCGGGGGCGGGAACCTGGGAAGGCAAGGGGAGGGGCGTATGAGGATGCGGCTGCGGGGCGGGGCGGCGGCCGCCGCCAGGACCGGACTGGCAGTGTGCGCCGCCATGGCCCTCGTCGCCGGGTGCGAAGGGCTCGAAGGGGAAGGGGGTTCCTCGACAGACGGCGGTGCGGCGGCCCCGGCCCAGGAAGGGCGCGCCGTCAGCCCGCTGAAGAACCCCGACGGAACGAAGCCCGGCCTCGCACCCCTGACGAGCGAGACCGACGAGGACACGGCCCGCAAGCTCATCGAGTCGCTGCGGACGAAGGGACGCGGACCCAGAACGGGCTACGACCGGGACGAGTTCGGGTACGCGTGGATGGACACGGCCGACGGTGTCCCGCTGGCGCGCAACGGCTGCGACACCCGGAACGACCTCCTCAAGCGTGACGGTCAGAGCCTGCGCTTCCGGTCCGGTTCCGACTGCGTGATCATCGCGATGACGCTGGACGACCCCTACACCGGCACGACCATCAAGTGGCGCAAGCAGCAGGCCACCGAAGTGCAGATCGACCACGTGGTGCCGCTGTCCTACAGCTGGCAGATGGGTGCCTCGCGCTGGTCGGAGGACAAGCGCGAGCAACTGGCCAACGACCCGCTCAACCTCCTCCCGGCCGAGGGACGGGCCAACTCGTCCAAGGGCGACTCCGGCCCCGCCTCCTGGCTCCCGCCCAACAAGCGGATCCGGTGCGCCTACGCGGTCCGTTTCACCCAGGTCGCCCTCAAGTACGAGCTGTCGGTGACCGCACCGGACCGGCAGATGATGCTGAGGCAGTGCGGCGGGTGAGCCGGCGGCAACCCGCTCTCACCTCAGTCCGGGAAGACGCCTCAACTCGCCGACCTTCATGAGGCGGGCGAGGGCGAGATAGCCGACCGCCATCGTGACGGTTCCCGCCGCCAGAGCGGTCGCGGCGGACCAGGCTCCGGTGCCCGCCGCGGTGGTGCAGACGCGTGCGGTGGCCCAGCCCAGTGCAGCGGCGAGAGAAGCGGCGCACAGCAGTTTCGCGTAGGTGCGGCGCAGTGCCCCGTCGTCGAGACGGCTGCCGACCTTCCCGCGCAACAGGTGTGCCGTCAGAGCGAGTCCGGCGACATAGGACAACGTGTAGGCGCCGGCCATGCCCGTCACGGCCCAACGGGCGGGCAGCATCACATGGCAGACCGTGGCCAGGGCGATGTTCACCCCGGCGATCCAGCAGGCCATGAAGAACGGTGTGCGGGTGTCCTCGAAGGCGTAGAACCCGCGCAGGAGCAGGTACTGCGCGGAGAACGGAACGAGCCCGAGGCCGAACGCCTGCAGCATCCGCCCCAGCGGCTCGGCGGATGCGGCGTCTGCCGCCCCGTGCGCGAACAACAGCGCGGCGATCTGCGGACCGAACGCGACGAAGAGGAAGCCGGCAGGCACGATGACGACACCGCTGATCCGCAGGCCACGCGAGAGATCGGCGCGCAGGTCCGCTATACGGCCCTCGGCCACGGCCCTGCTCATACGGGGCAACAGGGCGGTCACCAGCGAGACGGTGACGATGGACTGCGGCAGCATCCAGATGGTCTGCGCGTAGGTGTAGGCCGTGTAGCCCGCGCCCGCCTTCGGCAGTTCCTGGTCGGCGGCGTTGGCGTAGCGGGTGACGACCGTCAGGGCGACCTGGTTGGCCAGGACGAACAGCAGGGTCCACTTGGCCGCGTGGACCCCCGAGCCGAGCCCGGTGCCGCGCCAGTCGAACCGCGGCCGGAACCGGAACCCCGCGGCCCGGGCGAACGGGATCAGTGTCAGGGCCTGCACGGCGATCCCGGCGGTGGTTGCGACACCGAGCAGCCGCACCTGCCCGGAGGTGATGTCCTCCACGTTCTCCGGGACGGTCATCAGCCCCAGATAGGCGGCGAACATGCCGATCAGCACGAGGTTGTTCAGGACCGGCGTCCACATCATCGCCCCGAACTTCTCGCGGGCGTTGAGCACTTGACCGAGGATGCCGAACAGGCCGTAGAAGAAGATCTGTGGGAGCAGGAACCGTGCGAACACCACGGTCAGCTCGAACGCCTCGTGGTTGGCGGGCGTGTGCGGCATGTAGAGGCCCACGATCTGCGGTGCCGCCCATACCGCGAGAGCTGTCCCGAGGCCCAGCACGGTGAGGACGAGGGTCACCAGCCGCTGCTCGTAGGCCCGCCCGCCGTCGGGCTGCGTGGCGCGGGCCCGCACCAACTGCGGGACCAGGACGGCGTTGAGCGCCCCGCCGATCAGCAGCGTGTACAGGCTGGTCGGCACGGTGTTCGCCGTGTTGTACGTACTGGCCAGCAGCCCCGTACCGAGCGCGGCGGCCTGCAACACCTGACGGATCAGCCCCGTCGCCCGGGACACCACCGTGCCCACGGCCATCAGTAAGGAGGACCGTGCCAGCCCTCCCTTGCCGGCCTTCTCCCGGCGTGCCGCGTTCCGCCCCCCGGTCCGCCGCCCCTGTATGTCTGCCGACACGGCATCCGCCGTGGTCTCCGCCCCCTCAACCATGCCGTCAACCTACGTCGTCAAGATCCCGGCATCCACGCGGCCGGGCGCGCGGTCGCCCGGGTTCGTCGTGGGGGCGTCGGTGCGGGAGTGCGCGAAAACCGCTTTCTCGCTCCCGCACCCGCCCCTACCGTGACGGTATGGAGTTGAAGGTGTCGAGTCTCGCCGAGCGGCCCGAGATGCACGGGCCGGTCGTCGAAATGACCACAAGCTGGCCGGAGTTCGTGCTGGAGGACCCGGTGGGCGCCTTCCACTACGGGCGGATCGCCACCGAACTCCCGCAGCACGTGCTGTTCGCCGAGGACGAGCGGGGCGAGGTCGTCGCGCAGGCCCACAGCGTGCCCTTCGCCCTCGCCGTCGAAAGTCGCGGCGAACTGCCCGCCCTCGGCTGGGACCAGGTGCTCCTGTGGGCCTTCGCCGACCTGCGCCGCGGCGTCCGCCCCGACACGGTCAGCGCGATCGCCATCAGCGTCGCTCCCCACATGCAGGGCCACGGCCTGTCCGCGCTGATGCTGTCGGCGATGCGCGACAGCGCCCGCGCCCAGGGCTTCCAGGAGGTGGTCGCTCCCGTGCGCCCCAACGCCAAGCACCTGGAACCGCGCACGCCGATCGAGGAGTACGCCCACCGCGTACGCCCCGACGGCCTCCCGCACGACCCGTGGCTGCGCGTGCACGCCCGGGCCGGCGCCACCATCGACTCCGTCGCACCGGCCTCCATGACCGTGCCCGGCTCCCTGGAGCAGTGGCGCCGCTGGACAGGGCTGCCCTTCGACACGGCGGGCGACATCGAGGTACCCGGCGCGCTGGTGCCGGTGCACTGCGAGCCGGAGCGCGGCTACGCCGTCTACGTCGAGCCCAATGTGTGGATGCGGCACGCCTTGTAGCAGGCCCCCGGCCTTGTGAATGGCCCCTGGGTCAACCTGTCTTCGTCCAGTCCCTGCAGCCGGACGTCTTGAAGTAGGCGTCCGAGGCGCTGATCTTGACGACGGCCGTGCCGTTGACGTTGTTGTTCGCGAGGATCGAGTCCACCGAGTGCTCGGCGTCCTTGTCGCGCTCCCAGTAGCAGGAGTCGTCGGTGTTGCCGGTGGACTTTGTAGGTGCCGGGGGCGATGTCGGCGCCGACTCTGAACATGCCGCCGTCGCCGGCCATCTTCGAGGCGGGGGAGCCCTTCGCCTTCAGGCCGACGGCCTCCCAGTCGTTGCAGTCGCTCGGCCTGTGCGGCACCGCCAACAACCGCCAGGCCAGCAGCTACGCGTCCACGGCCACGCGTCTCGACGTGCGCCGCCTCCAGCTGCCCCGGCTCCCGCTCGACGAACAGCGGTGCTACGGCGCGCGGTTCCGCGCACTCGACGACTTCGAGCGGGCGCTCAGGCACGCGGGCCGGCTCGGGGAGCAGTTCGTGCGCGGGATGTACGACGGCCTGACGGACGGCACGGTCACGCCCGACTGAGACGGGGCGGTCACGCTCGACCGGGGCGAAGTGATCAGCATGACAACGGTTCGGTACAACCCAGGACCGCTTGTCCGTGTCGGCCTATACGCTCAAAGCGACGTCCGCATCAGACACCAGGAGCTGTCATGCATGGCCACGGCTACACGCAGCCGGTGAAGCAGGCTCCGCCGACCGGGTTGCTGGTCTTCCTGCGCGTGTTCTTCGTGGTGATCTCGGTGCTCAGCTTCGGCCTGCTGACCTGGACGATGATGCTGCGCCTGGCCATCGTGACCCGCAAGGCGCTCGACTGGGGCCTGTTCGTGGCGGTCATGGTGGCGGAGGTGCTCGGCCTCTACCTGATGGGCAGCGAGCCCGGCGACGAGATCCACACCGCCGGCGGCTGGACGGGCCTGGCCCTGCTCCTGGGCAGCCTCGTGAGCGCGATCTCGTACTACCTCGCCGCGGACATACGCCACTTCCACCAGCTCCGCTTCGCCGGCTACGGCCTCCAGCAGCCCCCGGCACCGGCGTACGGCTACCCCCAGCCGCCCCAGCCGCAGTCGCCGTACACCGCCGCGACCGTGCCGCAGTCCGCACCCCCGTCGGCGCCGGCCCCGATGCCCCAGAGCCCCGCGCCGCAACCGCCCCTCCCCACCACCCCGCCGCCCCAGCGCCCCGTCCCCGCCCGCATCGACCAGGTGCGCGCCGAACTCGACGAGCTCAGTGACTACCTGCGCAGGCAGGACGGCAACCACGAGGGCGGAAGGTGACCGTGGCGACAGGACGTGTCGTCGCCGGCCGCTATGAACTGTCCACGCTCATCGGGCAGGGCGGCATGGGCCAGGTCTGGACGGCCTACGACCAGCGGCTCGACCGGCGTGTGGCGGTCAAGCTGCTGCGCCCCGACAAGGTGGCCGGCCAGGAGGCGGACGAGCTGCGCCGCCGGTTCGTGCGCGAGTGCCGGGTGACCGCGCAGGTCGACCACCCCGGGCTGGTCACCGTGCACGACGCGGGCAGCGCGGGCGAGGAACTGTTCCTCGTCATGCAGTACGTCGACGGCGCCGACCTCTCCGACCACCTGGCCGAGCACGACCCGTACCCGTGGCAGTGGGCGGTCGCGGTCGCCGCGCAACTGTGCGCCGTGCTGAGCGCCGTGCACGCCGTGCCGATCGTCCACCGCGACCTCAAGCCGCGCAACGTGATGGTGAAGCAGGACGGCACGGTCACCGTCCTCGACCTCGGGGTCGCGTCGGTCATGGACACGGACACCACCCGCCTCACCCACACCGGTTCGCCGATCGGCTCGCCCGCCTACATGGCGCCCGAGCAGGCGATGGGCGGCGCGGTCGGCC
Source organism: Streptomyces sp. NPDC002838 (assembly GCF_040295365.1). NCBI lineage: Bacteria > Bacillati > Actinomycetota > Actinomycetes > Kitasatosporales > Streptomycetaceae > Streptomyces > Streptomyces sp. NPDC002838. The sequence goes on from NZ_JBEOVF010000027.1 coordinate 20,619, forward strand.
CCTACACCGACCTGTACGCACTCGGCGTACTGCTGCACGAACTGCTCAGCGGTGACGTGCCCTTCGCGGGCTCGACGGCGCTCGGTGTGCTGCACCGGCATCTGTACGAGCCGCCTCTGCCCGTACGCCGCATCCGCCCCGAAGTCCCGGAGCCCCTCGAAGCGCTCGTCCTGGGCCTGCTCGCCAAGGACCCGCAGCACCGCCCCGCCTCCGCGCAGGACGTCTACGAGGAGCTGGCGCTGCTGCTGCCCACGCGCGGGGTGCCCACCGGGGCGCCCCTCGACCCCACGCGCCCCTTCCTGCGCCCGCACGCCCCCTGGCCGGACCGTGCGCGCACGCCCGCGCCCCAGCCCGCCTCCGTCGCCCCCGTGCCGAGCGTCGCCGAGAAGCCCGACGTCGCCGGCGCCGTCGACGAGGTCAAGCGTCTGCTCGGGGAGGGCCGCATCACCCAGGCCGTCGACATCCTCGGCGCGATCCTGCCCGCCGCGGCCGAACAGCACGGCGAGCACTCCCCGGTCGTCCGCACCCTGCGCAAGCAGTACGCGGCCACGCTCATGGACGACGGCCAGTACCGGCGCGCGCTGCCCGAACTGCGCCGCCTCGCCGACGAACGCGCCGCCGAGGCCGGCCAGGCCGACCCGCAGGCACTGCGCTTCCGCTACGAAGCGGCCCAGTGCCTGGAGCAGCTCGGCGAACCGGCGGCGGCACTCGCGGAGTACCGCGCGCTGCTGCCGTACTACGAGAACCAGTACGTGGCCGGCGACCCGGCCCTCGCCCACGACGTCCGCCGCCGCATCGGCCTCCTCCTGCTCGCCCTGGGCGACCGCGCCGCCGCCCACGACACGCTCGCCCGCCTGCTGCACGACGCGGAACGACTGCACGGCCCCGGCCATCCGCTCGCGGCGGAGGTCCGCCGGACCTTGCAGTGGCTGGGGCAGGTGCGGGGGTAGTGCGGGGGTGGAAGGGGCCGGATGCGCCAGTGACGGCCGTGCGGGTGGCGCGGCGGTGCCAGAAGTCCTGGCGAATCGTTGGTCGAATGGGTTGGCCAGAGCTTGGTCACTGCCTACCATCGATCACCGCAAGACCTTGTGCACTGACGCACAATCTCCTCGGGAGGTCCCCTTGCACCGCCGCCGTCGCACCGCGCTCCTCCTCTCTGCCGCGATCGTCGCGGCCCCCCTCCTCGCCGCCTGCGGAAACGATGCGCATCCGGGCGCGGCGGCCGTCGTCGGAGGCCAGCGGATCACCGTCTCCCAGCTGGAGACCCGGGTGACCGAGGTGCGCGAGGCACAGCGCGCGGCGGTCCCGGACGAGGCACAGTACGAGCAGGCCATCGCCAAGACCGGCACCCTCACCCGCGACACCCTGCACAACATGGTCCTCGACCGGGTGCTGCACCGCGCCGCCCAGGACGCGGGGGTGACCGTCAGCCGCAAGGAGCTCCAGCAGATGCGCTCCGCCCTGGAGGAGCAGACCGGCGGTGCCAAGGCACTGGAGGCGGCCTGGCTCCAGGAGTACGGCATCGCCCCCGAGCGCCTCGACGAGAACCTCCGGCTCCAGCTGGAGGCCCAGAAACTCGCCGCCAAGCTCGGCACCGACACCGCCGATCCCGCCTTCTGGAACGCCCTGGCCAAGGCCTCCAAGGACCTCGACGTCGACCTCAACCCGCGCTACGGCAGCTGGGACGTCCAGAAGAGCAGCCGCGTCGACGCGAAGACACCGTGGGTACGGGAGGTCACGGCGCCGGGGACGCGGCAGACGGCGTAGCGGTACGGCGAGCCATCCTCTGCGGGCCCAGCGTCTGCAGGCCCATGGGTCTGTGGACAACCGTGCCTGTGGACACCCGGCCTGTGGACACCCGGCCTGTGGACACCCGGCCTGTGGACACCCGGCCTGTGGACAACCCGCGAGGCCGTCGGCGGCGTGCGTTAGCTTCGAACCGTGAACGCAACCAGCCCCGGAGCCACGACCAGCCCCGAAGCCGCCCCCGGCCGCATCGTCCTGCTCACCACCAGCCACCGCGTCGCGCCCGGCCTGCTGTCCTGGCCCGCCTGGCAGGCCCTGCACGCCGCCGACCGCGTGCTGTGCGCGGACGGCGCGCACCCGCAGCTGCCGTATCTGCGTGAGGCGGGGACAGCCGTCGAGGAGGCGTCGCCGACGGCCGAGGAGCTGGTCGACGTGTGCGCCGGCGGCAGGACCGTGGTCGTCGTGGCGACCGGCGAGGGCGAGCCGGCCCTCACGGACGGCCTGGCACGCCTCGCGGGCTCCGGCCGCGTCCACATGCCGGAGCTGGAGCTGCTCCCCGCCTCCTACGACCTGCCGGGTGCCCGTCTCCTCGACCTCGTCCAGGTCATGGACCGCATCCGAGCCGAGTGCCCCTGGTCCTCCCAGCAGACCCACAAGGGCCTGGCGAAGTACGGCATCGAGGAGGCGTACGAACTCGTCGAGGCGATCGAGGAGGGGGACCGCGACGAGCTGCGCGAGGAGCTCGGCGACGTCCTACTCCAGGTCGTCTTCCACGCCCGTATCGCCGAGGAGGACCCCGACACTCCTTTCTCCATCGACGACGTGGCCGGCGGCATCGTCACCAAGCTGATCCACCGCCACCCGCATGTCTTCGGCGACGAGACGGCGACCACCCCCGAGGAGGTCAAGGAGCACTGGCTGCGCACCAAGGCGGTGGAAAAGCAGCGCACCTCGGTCACGGACGGCGTCCCCCTCGGCCAGCCGGGCCTCGCGCTGGCGGCGAAGCTGGCGTCGCGGGTGCGGACGGCGGGACTGGAAGTGCCACTGCCGGCGGGGGAGGGCATCGGATACGAGTTGCTGGCTCTGGCGGTCCGGGCGGAGGCGGCCGGCCTGGACCCGGAGGCGGCGTTGCGCAGCGCCGCGCGGGCCTACCGCGACGCCGTGCGGGCAGCTGAAGGGCTCGAGGAGTGACCGACCAGCCCGCCCCCACCCCGATCCCCACCGCCCCCGACCTCTTCACCTGGGAGTTCGCCACCAACCCGTACCCGGCATACGCCTGGCTCCGCGAGCACGCCCCCGTCCACCGGACGAAGCTGCCCAGCGGTGTGGAGGCCTGGCTGGTCACCCGTTACGCCGACGCCAAGCAGGCCCTGGCCGACCCGCGGCTCTCCAAGAACCCGGCGCATCATGACGAGCCCGCGCACGCCAAGGGCAAGACCGGCATCCCCGGTGAGCGCAAGGCCGAGTTGATGACCCATCTGCTCAACATCGACCCGCCGGACCACACCCGGCTCCGTCGGCTCGTCAGCAAGGCCTTCACGCCCCGTCGGGTCGCCGAGTTCGCACCCCGCGTGCAGGAGTTGACGGACCATCTCATCGACCAGTTCGTGGAGAAGGGGAGCGCCGACCTCATCCACGAGTTCGCCTTCCCCCTCCCCATCTACGCCATCTGCGACCTGCTCGGTGTCCCGCGCGAGGACCAGGACGACTTCCGGGACTGGGCGGGGATGATGATCCGGCACGGCGGAGGCCCGCGCGGAGGCGTCGCGCGGTCGGTGAAGAAGATGCGCGGCTATCTCGCCGACCTCATCCACCGCAAGCGCGAAGCCCTCCCGGAGACCGCCACCCCCGGCGAGGACCTCATCTCCGGCCTCATCCGCGCCTCCGACCACGGCGAGCACCTCACCGAGAACGAGGCCGCCGCCATGGCCTTCATCCTCCTGTTCGCCGGGTTCGAGACCACCGTCAATCTGATCGGCAACGGCACCTACGCCCTCCTCACCCACCCCGACCAGCGCGCCCGCCTCCAGACGTCTCTGGCGGCCGGCGAACGCGCCCTCCTGGAGACCGGCGTCGAGGAACTCCTGCGCTACGACGGCCCCGTGGAGCTCGCCACCTGGCGGTTCGCCACCCGGCCGCTCAGCATCGGCGGGCAGGACATCGCCTCCGGCGACCCCGTCCTCGTCGTCCTGGCCGCCGCGGACCGGGATCCGGAGCGGTTCGCCGACCCCGACGTTCTCGACCTCTCCCGCCGCGACAACCAGCACCTCGGATACGGCCACGGCATCCACTACTGCCTCGGCGCCCCCCTCGCCCGTCTGGAGGGCCAGACCGCTCTCGCCACACTGCTCACCCGACTGCCGGACCTGCGACTCGCGGTGGATTCAGCCGATTTGCGCTGGAGAGGAGGCCTCATCATGCGTGGGCTGCGCACGTTGCCGGTCGATTTCACGCCCCGTGGTCGACTGCTCTCACCTGCGTAAAGGTGACACGCCCTCAAGTCTGTGATCTTCACGTGATCTGCGCGGCATTAACTTGTGACAAGTGATCGACTGCCTATACGTTCACGGATCAGCGCGGCACCCGAGCCCCACCCGCCGCACCGGTCACAGCTGTCTCGCGAAAGGTATCCGCATGCTCTCCGGGAACGGTCGTCACCGTCGCCCCCGCCAGGCTCCGGCACTCCTCGTCGCGGCCGGGGTGACCGGCTCCGCCATCGCGATCCCGCTCCTCGGCGCCACCGGCGCGAGCGCGGCCAGCGGCACGACGTGGGACCAGGTCGCGGACTGCAAGACCGGCGGGTCTTGGAGTGAGAACAACGGCGACGGGAAGTACGGCGGCCTCGAGATCACCCAGGAGGACTGGGATCAGTACGGCGGCCTCGACTACGCCTCGCGCGCCGACCAGGCCAGCCGCTCCCAGCAGATAGCCGTCGCCGAGAAGATCCTCGCGGACAAGGGTGTGGGCTACTGGTCCACCTGCGGCCTGCTCAACGGACTCGACAAGGACTCCGGCTCGGCCGACGTCGACACGGGCGTGGCGGGCGACGCGGGTGCGTCGGGCTCGACGGGACTGTCCAACTCGACCGGCTCATCCGGATCGACCGACTCATCCGACTCGTCCGGATTGTTCGGCTCGGATTCGTCGGCGGACTCGTCCGCGGACGCCTCCTCCCCTTCGCCGTCCACGTCACCCACTCCGTCCGACACTCCCCCTGACATCCCGTCGGATCCGTCGAAGGCGACGGACAACTCGGCCAAGTCGGACACATCCCCCGATTCCAACTCCTCCGCCTCACGGGAATCCGGCAGCCCCTCCACAGGCCAGACGAATGAGGGCGACTCGGGCAACTCCTGGCAAGAGGGCGGCTTTTCGGGCCTGGTCGACACGGGGGCACTCAGTGGCGGCCGACACCGCGGCGGCAGTGCCGACGAGAGCCCCGCCGACACCGGCGCCACCGGCAACTCCACCGGCCGCCACGCCGCCCGCGGCGACTCGTACACCGTCCGCCCCGGAGACACTCTCGCGTCCATCGCCGACTCCCTTGGCCTCCAAGGCGGGTGGCGTGCGCTCTACGACGAGAACAAAGAGGCGATCGGTGTTGATCCCAGTCATATCGTCCCCGGTCAGACCCTTGAAGTCGGTGCCGAATAAGGCGAAAGGTGACGGGAGTTCGCGTCACATTTCGCCACCGAATGTCCGGTTTGATGAAAGTGTGGGATGAGTCTCAGAAGCCCTGATCGTCTTTGAAATTCGGCGGATCGCGTGTCTACGGTCAGGACCGCTCGCCACCGTGAGCCCCGGCTGCCGCAACGCCGAATCCTGCCAGCGGCCGCATGGGAACAGTCGTCGCGTCAAGCGCCGTAGGCAGGAGCGGGGGACCCAAGGTAAGCGCCGGGTCCGGCAGTTGAGGCCCTTCGGGGGCTCGCGGCCGGCACCGGCTTGGGGTTAAGCCGTGCCGCGCACACCATGTGCGTGACACGACCGGGCAACTCAACCGGCCCGAACCCGACAGCTCACCTCGTAGGCGTCGGTGAGGGGATCCATCCATGCTGTTTTCCGGCAAGGGCAAGCACCGTCGTCCGTCCAAGGCCACTCGGGCCATCGCCATCGCCGGTGTCACCGGCGCGGCCGTCGCCGCCCCGCTGATGGTGGCCGGCAACGCCTCCGCCGCCACCGCCTCCGAGTGGGACACCGTCGCCCAGTGCGAGTCCGGCGGCAACTGGTCCATCAACACCGGCAACGGCTACTACGGCGGTCTGCAGTTCTCCGCCTCCACCTGGGCCGGGTACGGCGGCACGCAGTACGCCTCCACCGCCGACCAGGCCACCAAGGCCCAGCAGATCGAGATCGCCGAGAAGGTCCTCGCGGGCCAGGGCAAGGGTGCCTGGCCGGTCTGCGGCAAGGGCCTGTCGAGCGCCGGCTACAGCGGCGGCAGCGCCTCGTCCGACAGCGGTTCCTCCTCGAACAGCGGCTCCTCGGAGACCAGCACCCGTTCGTCCGAGCAGCCGGCCTCGCGTTCCGCCGAGCGTCCGGCCGCCAAGAAGACCGTCACCACCCCGACCGGCAAGAAGGTCAAGAAGGGCGACGGCGAGTACAAGGTCGTCACGGGCGACACCCTCAGCTCCATCGCCGAGGCGCACGACGTCAAGGGCGGCTGGGAGAAGCTGTTCGAGCTGAACAAGGACATCGTCGAGGAAGCCGACCTCATCTACCCGGGTCAGCAGCTCCACCTGAAGTGACAGCGGGCAGGTAGCTGAACCACAGCGCCCTCATATACGTGAGCTCCATTGTGGAGGCCGCGTGAGGGCCGCCCCCCGTCCCCACGGGCCCCCCGCCCCGGTGCGTCTTCCCCCGTACGCACCGGGGCGGGGTTTTTCATGCCTGCCTCTCGGCGTGCCCTCTTTTGGCGTGCCCTTCGTACCCACTCTTTGTTCCGTTCGGAAACAATTTACTCTCGGTTCTGCCCAACGGGTGGGTGACCGGCTGGCCGATGCCCCGGAGCCGGTTAGGCTCGTCTCGCAGAACCCACCGCGGTCCTGCTGACCCGCGTCACATTGAAGAAGGAGATGCTCGTGCCGTCCATCGACGTCGTCGTAGCCCGGGAAATCCTGGACTCCCGAGGCAATCCCACGGTCGAGGTCGAGGTCGGCCTCGACGACGGCAGCACGGGTCGTGCCGCCGTCCCGTCCGGCGCCTCCACCGGTGCCTTCGAGGCCATCGAGCTCCGCGACGGCGACCCGAACCGCTACCAGGGCAAGGGTGTCGAGAAGGCCGTCCTGGCCGTCATCGAGCAGATCGGCCCGGAGCTGGTCGGCTACGACGCCACCGAGCAGCGCCTGATCGACCAGGCGATGTTCGACCTGGACGCCACCGACAACAAGGGCTCCCTCGGCGCCAACGCCATCCTCGGCGTCTCGCTCGCCGTCGCCCACGCCGCCTCCGAGGCAAGCGACCTGCCGCTGTTCCGCTACCTGGGCGGCCCGAACGCGCACCTGCTGCCCGTTCCGATGATGAACATCCTGAACGGCGGCTCGCACGCCGACTCCAACGTGGACATCCAGGAGTTCATGATCGCCCCGATCGGTGCGGAGACCTTCTCCGAGGCGCTGCGCTGGGGCACCGAGGTCTACCACACCCTCAAGAAGGTCCTGAAGAGCAAGGGCCTGGCCACCGGCCTCGGCGACGAGGGCGGCTTCGCCCCGAACCTCGGCTCCAACCGCGAGGCCCTCGACCTCATCCTCGAGGCGATCAAGGAGGCCGGCTACACCCCCGGCGAGCAGATCGCCCTCGCGCTCGACGTCGCCGCGTCCGAGTTCTACAAGGACGGCTCCTACCGCTTCGAGGGCAAGGAGCGCACGGCCGCCGAGATGACCGAGTACTACGCCGAGCTCGTCGAGGCCTACCCGCTCGTCTCCATCGAGGACCCGCTGTTCGAGGACGACTGGGAGGGCTGGAAGACCATCACCGACAAGCTCGGTGACAAGGTCCAGCTCGTCGGCGACGACCTGTTCGTCACCAACCCCGAGCGCCTGGCCCGCGGCATCGAGGACGGCGCCGCCAACGCCTTGCTGGTCAAGGTCAACCAGATCGGCTCGCTGACCGAGACCCTGGACGCCGTCGAGATGGCCCAGCGCAACGGCTTCAAGTGCATGATGTCCCACCGCTCCGGCGAGACCGAGGACGTCACCATCGCCGACCTCGCCGTCGCCACCAACTGCGGCCAGATCAAGACCGGCGCCCCGGCCCGCTCCGAGCGCGTCGCCAAGTACAACCAGCTGCTGCGCATCGAGGAGATCCTCGACGACGCGGCGGTGTACGCGGGCCGCTCGGCCTTCCCGCGGTTTCGCTCTGCGAACCATTAAGCACAGCAAGGGCTGACCCTTACGGGGTTAAGCCTTAGCCAGTCGTACGTACGTCCCCGTACCCGGTCCCGTACCGTGTCCGGGGACGTACGCACGTATGAAGGTGAACGGAGGCGGGGCATGGCCGTGAAGGAGCGGGACCGTTTCTCCACCGCGACCAGGATCCGGCTGCTCGGCGAGCAGACCGCGGCCCGCGTCTACCGCTCGCAGACCAAGCGGCAGGCCCGCCGCTCCCGGCTCACCGGCCGGGCGGCGCTGCTCGCCCTGGTGCTGTGCACGCTGATCGTGGCCATGGCCTATCCCATAAGGCAGTACGTCTCCCAGCGCGCCGAGATCTCCGATCTGCAGCGGGAGAAGGAAGAGGCCGCCGAGCGGGTCGAACGGCTGCGGGACCTCAAGGCACGCTGGCAGGACGACGCGTACGCCGAGCAGCGGATCCGGCAGCGGCTGCACTATGTGATGCCGGGGGAGACGGGGTACATCGTCATCGACCCGGACGCGGCCAAGCAGTCGCGCGCCGACCTGGGGGCGGCCGACCGCCCCTGGTACTCGAACGTCTGGGACGCGGTCGACAAGTCCGACGCCGCCGACCAGTGAACGGATGACAGAAAGACACGAATGGAAACCCCCCCGCCGCCCACCCCGCGCACCGAGCCCACCGACGCGGACGTCGAGGCCTTCAAGCAGCAGCTCGGGCGTCCGCCGCGCGGCCTGCGCGCCATCGCGCACCGTTGCCCGTGCGGGCAGCCCGACGTCGTCGAGACGGCCCCGCGCCTGCCCGACGGCACGCCCTTCCCGACGCTGTACTACCTGACGTGCCCGAAGGCCTCCTCGGCGATCGGCACGCTGGAGGCGAACGGCGTGATGAAGGAGATGACGGCCCGGCTGGAGACCGACCCCGTGCTCGCCGCCGCCTACCGCGCCGCGCACGAGGACTACATCCGGCGCCGCGACGAGATCGAGGAGCTCAAGGGCTTCCCGAGCGCGGGCGGCATGCCGGACCGGGTGAAGTGCCTACACGTCCTGGTCGCCCACTCCCTGGCGGCCGGCCCCGGGGTCAACCCCCTGGGCGACGAGGCGCTGGAGATGCTGCCGGAGTGGTGGCGCAAGGGGACGTGCGTGACGCCGGTCCAGGAAACGCCCGTTCAGGGGGAGGCCCAGTGACCCGAGTCGCCGCCGTCGACTGCGGTACGAACTCCATCCGTCTCCTCGTCGCCGACGCGCAGCCCGCGACCGGTGAACTGGTCGACCTGGACCGCCGTATGATGATCGTCCGTCTCGGACAGGGCGTCGACCGCACCGGACGGCTCGCCCCCGAGGCGCTGGAGCGCACCTTCGCCGCCTGCCACGAGTATGCGGCGATCATCAAGGAGCACGGCGCGGAGCGCCTGCGTTTCGTGGCGACCTCCGCCTCCCGAGACGCCGAGAACCGGGACGAGTTCGTACGAGGCGTGCTGGACATCCTGGGGGTCGAGCCCGAGGTCATCACCGGCGACCAGGAGGCCGAGTTCTCCTTCACCGGCGCCACGAAGGAGCTGACAGGGCGGGAGGACCAACACCGCCCCTTCCTGGTCGTGGACATCGGCGGGGGTTCGACGGAGTTCGTCGTCGGCGACGACCATGTGCGCGCGGCGCGCTCGGTCGACGTCGGCTGTGTCCGGATGACCGAGCGGCATCTCGTCCGGGACGGGGTCGTCAGCGACCCGCCGTCCGAGGCGCAGATCGCGGCGATGCGGGCGGACATCGAGGCGGCCCTCGACCTCGCCGAGCAGACGGTCCCGCTGCGCGAGGCGCACACGCTGGTGGGCCTGGCGGGCTCGGTCACGACGGTCTCGGCGATCGCGCAGAACCTGCCCGAGTACGACTCGACGGCCATCCACCACTCCCGGGTCCCGTACGACAAGGTCCGCGAGATCACCGACCGGCTCCTGCGCTCCACCCACGCCGAGCGCGCGGCCATCCCCTCCATGCATCCGGGCCGCGTCGACGTGATCGCCGCGGGCGCCCTCGTCCTCCTGTCGATCATGGACCGGATCGGTGCGGAGGAGGTCGTGGTGAGCGAGCACGACATCCTCGACGGCATCGCGTGGTCGGTGGCGTAAGCCTCGTTCCGCGAGCCGTCACTCCTGGCCAGTGGCCCTCTGCTGAGCAGATGGCACAACGTATGAGCGCGTCCGAGGGGCCCTCGGGGCCCCTCGGCAACCTGGCCGAGATGCGCCGCCGGAAAAGTTCGTGAAGTTCTTCACAAGGAAATCGGCCCTATATGAGCACACGAGGCGCCCGGTTGACCCTTCTGGGGGGTCAGAAGGCCATTGAACGTGTTCAGAAGGGGTGCGGGAGGGTGCTCCAGGAGGCATCCGCGAGGGTCCGGCGAGGGTGGCTCACAGGGGGGCCGATCCGACAGAGAGGCAGCTCACGCGGCATTGACAACGGCCCGCCCTGTACGGTGGTTCCTGATCGCCGCCATGACGTGGATCACGCGAGCCGCGGAGGATAGCACACACCCCGCCCAAGCTTGTGAAGGGGCGCACGAGCGACCCCCCTGAGGCGGGTGGATACTCGATGGCATGAGCACCACGGAGCGTCCCAGGATCCTCGTAGTAGGCGGTGGGTACGTAGGCCTGTACGCAGCTCGGCGCATCATGAAGAAGATGCGCTACGGCGAGGCGACCGTCACGGTCGTCGACCCCCGGTCGTACATGACCTACCAGCCCTTCCTTCCCGAAACCGCCGCCGGCAACATCTCCCCCCGACACGTCGTCGTCCCGCTGCGACGTGTGCTTCCGAAGGCGGAGGTCCTCACCGGCCGGGTCACCACCATCGACCAGGACCGCAAGGTCGCCACGATCGCCCCGCTGGTCGGCGAGGCGTACGAGCTGCCCTTCGACTACCTGGTCGTCGCACTCGGCGCGGTCTCCCGCACCTTCCCGATCCCCGGCCTCGCCGAGCAGGGCATCGGCATGAAGGGCATCGAGGAGGCCATCGGTCTGCGCAACCACGTCCTCGAGCAGTTGGACAAGGCCGACTCCACGAATGACGAGGAGATCCGCCGCAAGGCGCTCACCTTCGTCTTCGTCGGCGGTGGCTTCGCGGGTGCGGAGACCATCGGCGAGGTCGAGGACATGGCTCGCGACGCGGCGAAGTACTACAACAACGTCTCCCGCGAGGACATGCGGTTCATCCTCGTCGACGCCGCCGACAAGATCCTTCCCGAGGTCGGCCCCAAGCTCGGCCAGTACGGCAAGGAGCACCTGGAGACCCGTGGGGTCGAGGTCTACCTCTCCACCTCCATGGACTCCTGCGTCGACGGCCATGTCGTGCTGAAGAACGGCCTCGAGGTCGACTCCAACACGATCGTCTGGACGGCGGGCGTCAAGCCGAACCCGGCACTGTCCCGTTACGGCCTGCCGCTCGGCCCCCGCGGTCACGTCGACTGCGAGCCCACGCTCCAGGTCAAGGGCACGGACTACATCTGGGCCGCGGGCGACAACGCCCAGGTGCCGGACCTCGTCGGCCGCAAGGCGGGCAACGAGAACGCCTGGTGCCCGCCGAACGCGCAGCACGCGCTCCGTCAGGCCCGGGTGCTTGGCGACAACGTGATCTCCGGTATGCGGGGCTTCCCGCAGAAGGACTACTCGCACGCCAACAAGGGCGCGGTGGCCGGGCTCGGCCTCCACAAGGGCGTCGCGATGATCGTCATGGGCAAGATGAAGATCAAGCTGAAGGGTCGCCTGGCCTGGTACATGCACCGTGGCTACCACGGTCTGGCCATGCCGACCTGGAACCGCAAGATCCGCGTCTTCGCCGACTGGACGCTCGGCATGTTCCTCAAGCGCGAGGTCGTGGCCCTCGGCGCCCTGGAGACTCCGCGCGAGGAGTTCTACGAGGCGGCCAAGCCGGCGCCGGTCGCTGCCGCGAGCAAGGCGGAGGAGAAGCCGAAGGCCGAGCAGGCCAAGGCGTCCTGACGCGGCGGCGCGGTTGAATTGACCGAAGGGCTCCCTGCCATCCGTGGTGCGGGGGGCCCTTCGGCGTTTCCGGAGCCGGTGTGACGGTTGCTGAGGGCTCCGCCCCCAGGCAGGCAAAACGCGCCCCAAACCCCGTGCCCCGCGCACGCATTTTGCCCAGCCGTAACGCGAACAGGGGACTGCGGCCCAGCCCCGCAGGTGTTTACGTGGTGTTGGACATTTCGGGACCCCCCGTCACGGAGGTGTACGCCATGCCACACGCCGCCCCGCGGCTGAAGAGCCTCGTCGAACAGTTGCTGGGAACCCCGCTCCCGGTGCGCATCCGCGCCTGGGACGGTTCGCAGGCGGGGCCGCCGGGCGCACCGACCCTCGTCGTACGCAACCGCAGGGCCGTACGCCGCCTCCTGTGGAAGCCCGGCGAACTGGGCCTCGCCCGCGCCTGGGTCGCGGGAGACCTGGACATCGAAGGAGACCTCTACGCCGCCCTCGACCTGATGGCGGGCCTCGTCTGGGAGCGCGGTGAGGACGCCAGGACCCTCACCCAGGCCCTGCGCGACCCCGAGGTACGCGCCGCCGCCCGCGGCCTGTTCGCACTCGCCGGCCCGCCGCTCCCGCCCGCCCCACCCCGCGAGGAAGTCCGCAGACCCCGCCGCCACCTGCACACCAAGCGCAGCGACAAGCGCGCCATCAGCCACCACTACGACGTCGGCAACGACTTCTACGAGATCGTCCTGGGCCCGAGCATGGTGTACTCCTGCGCCTACTGGCCGGCCCCGGAATCCGAAGGCGGCACCCTCGAGACAGCCCAGCGCGACAAGCTCGAGCTCATCTCCCGCAAGCTCGACCTGAAGCCCGGCCGGCGCCTGCTGGACGTCGGCTGCGGCTGGGGCTCCATGGCCATCCACGCCGCCCGCGAGCACGGCGTGCGGGTCGTCGGCATCACCCTCTCCCAGGAGCAGGCCGCGTACGCCCGCAAGCGCGTCGCCGACGAGGGACTGACCGACCGGGTCGAGATCCGCGTACAGGACTACCGGGATGTCACCGACGGGCCGTACGACGCGATCTCCTCCATCGGCATGGCCGAACACGTCGGCGCCGACCGGTACCTGGAGTACGCCACCGACCTCCACCACCTTCTCAAGCCCGGTGGGCGGCTGCTCAACCACCAGATCGCCCGCCGCCCGGAGAGGGACGAATCGGCCTACCAGGTCGACGAGTTCATCGACGCCTACGTCTTCCCCGACGGCGAACTCGCCCCCGTCGGCACCACCGTCACCCAGCTCGAACGCGCCGGGTTCGAGGTCCGCGACGTCGAGTCGATCCGCGAGCACTACGCCCTCACCCTGCGCCGCTGGGTCGCCAACCTGGAGGCCGACTGGGCCCGGGCCGTGCGGCTCACCAGCCCGGGCCGGGCCCGCGTGTGGCGGCTGTACATGGCCGCCTCCGCCCTCGCCTTCGAGCGCAGCCGCATCGGCGTCAACCAGGTCCTCGCCATCAGGACCCCGGAGTCCGGCGACTCGGGAATGCCCCTGCGCTCCCGTACCTGGAACTGAGCACCAGCGGAAGGGGCCCGTCGCCGTCCGGCAACGGGCCCCTTGTAGCCGCACCCCTACTCGGACTTGATCGCCGCCAGCATGTTCAGCCGTGCCGCCCGCCGGGCCGGCCACAGCGCCGCCAGGACGCCCACCGTCGCGGCCAGCAGCAGGAACACGGCCATCCGGGCCCACGGCAGGACCAGTTCGTACGTCGCCATGCTCGTGCCGATCAGTTCACCGGCCGCCCAGCCGAAGAACACGCCGAGGCCGATGCCCAGCACCCCGCCGAAGAGCGAGATGACCAGGGACTCCAGGCGGACCATCCGCTTGATGCCCTTGCGGTCCAGGCCGATCGCGCGCAGCATGCCGATCTCTTGGGAGCGCTCGAAGACCGACATGGCCAGGGTGTTGATGACGCCGAGGACCGCGACGAGCACCGCCATCGCCAGCAGCCCGTAGACCATGTTCAGCATCAGCGTGAACATCTGCGCGATCTCGTTGGAGAGGTCCTTCTTGTCCTGCACCTTGATGGCCGGGTTGGAGCCGAGGGCCTTCTCGATCCGGTCCTTCGTCGCGCCCGACGCCCCGTCGGACGTCTTCACCATGACCTGCATGTCGGCCGGGTCCGTCTGGTGCGGGGAGAGGGCGGTGTTGTCGACGAGGATCCCCTGGACCATCTCGTTGCCCTCGTAGACCCCGGCGACCGTCAGCTTCTGCTTCTCGCCGTCCTCGTAGTGGACGGTGAAGCTCGAACCCGCCTTCCAGTCGTGCAGCTTGGCGGTGTCGGCGTCCACGACCACCTGCGCGCCGCCCACCTTGAAGGAGCCCTCGTCGACCTTCAGCTCGGTCAGCTCGCCGATCGCGCCGCCCGTGACGCCGGTGAGGTACTCGGTCTCGCCGTCGATGCGCGAGGGAGCGTTGCGCAGCGGGCTGGTCGCGGTGACGTCGTCGAGCTGCTTCAGCTTCTTCTCGACGTCCGGCGACAACTCGTTGAAGTTCGCCATGGACACCACGTAGTCCGCCTTGATCGCGGACGCCGCCATCTTGTCGATCGACTTCTGCAGGCTGCCCGCCATCACCGTCATGCCGGTGATCAGGGTGAGGCCGATCATCAGCGCGGAGGCGGTGGCGGCCGTACGGCGGGGATTGCGCACGGAGTTCTGGCGGGCCAGCTTGCCGGAGACGCCGAACACGCGCAGGACCGGTGCCGCGGCCGCGATCAGCGGGCGGGACAGCAGCGGGGTGAGGATGAAGACGCCGATGATGAGGAGGACCGCGCCGAGGCCCATGGGGGCCTGGCCGTCCGAGCCGGACATCGTCGTCGCCGCGAGGATGACCGCGATACCGGCCCCCGAGAACAGCGCGCCCAGCGTGTTGCGCAGCACCAGCGACTTGGTCGTCGCCTGCGCGTGCAGGCTGCTCATCGCCGCGACCGGCGGGATCTTCGCGGCCCGGCGGCCCGGCAGCCAGGCCGCCAGCATGGTGATGACGATGCCGACGGCGAGGGCCGCGGCGACCGTGCCCGGCGTGATGATCAGCGGTCCGTCCGGGACGGCCGCGTCGAACGTGCCCATCAGCGCCCGCAGTCCCGCACCGATGCCGACGCCGGCGGCGAGGCCGGTCACCGCGGCGACCGTGCCGACCACGAACGCCTCGACGAGGACGGAACGGGTGACCTGCCGGCGTGAGGCTCCCACGGCCCGCAGCAGCGCCAGTTCCTTGGTGCGCTGGGCGACCAGCATGGTGAAGGTGTTGGCGATGATGAACGTACCGACGAAGAGCGAGATGCCCGCGAAGACCAGCAGGCTCTGCTTCAGTCCGGACATCTGCGAGGAGATCATCTCCGCCTGGCTGTCGGCGAGTTCCTGCCCGGTCGTCGTCTCCACGGCGTCCTTCGGCAGCGCCTTGTCCAGCTCGGCCTGCAGCGCGGCCTGTGTGACACCGGCCTTCGCCTTGACGGCGATCTCGTCGTACGTGCCCGTCTTGCCGAACAGCTTCTGCGCGGTCGCCGTGTCGAAGAGGGCGAGGCTGCCGCCGGCCGCGACATTGCCGTCGTCGGTGGTGAAGATGCCGACGATCTTCGGGTCGAGCACCGGGCCGTCCACCGAGAGCCGTACGGTGTCGCCGACCTCGTACCCGGCGCGCTCGGCGGTCCTGGAGTCGATGAGGACCTCGCCCGCGCCCTTCGGGGCGTGCCCGCTGACCAGCGGATACCGGGCGTCCTTGGTGCCCCAGTAGTTCCCGCCCTGCGACTGGAAGCCGCCGCCGATCAGCTTGCCGTCCTTGCCGGCGATCGCGGTGAAGCCGTTGACGACGCCGACGGCGGACGCGGCGCCGGGCACCTTGGCGCTCTCGTCGAGCAGCGCCTGCGTCAGCTCGGCGGTCTTGCCGACGGTGTCGCCCTTGTCCTCCTGGGTCTCGGGCTCGACGGCCACGTCGACCTGGTCGAAGCCCTTGGCCGAACTCTTCTGGTAGGCCTCGGAGATGGTGTTCGTGAAGACCAGGGTCCCCGACACGAAGGCCACGCCGAGCATCACGGCGAGCACGGTCATCAGGAGCCGGGCCTTGTGCGCGAGTACGTTGCGCAAGGCGGTACGGAACATGGGTGTTCTTCTCAGTTCTTCTCGTCAGTCCTGGCGGTCCTGGCGGCCCTGACCGGGGGTCAGCTGGTGCGGCCCTTGGCGTCGAACTGCTTCATGCGGTCCAGCACCGCGTCCGCGGTCGGCCCGTACACCTCGTCGACGAGCCGCCCGTCCGCCAGGAACACCACCCGGTCCGCGTACGCCGCCGCCACCGGGTCGTGGGTCACCATCACCACGGTCTGCCCCAACTCCCGTACGGAGTTGCGCAGGAAGCCGAGGACCTCGGCGCCCGAGCGCGAGTCGAGGTTTCCGGTCGGCTCGTCGCCGAAGATGATGTCGGGCCGGGAGGCCAGAGCGCGGGCCACGGCGACGCGCTGCTGCTGGCCGCCGGAGAGCTGGGAGGGCCGGTGACCGAGCCGGTCGGCCAGGCCCACCATCCGGATGACCGAATCCAGCCACTGCTTGTCCGGCTTACGGCCCGCGATGTCCATCGGGAGCGTGATGTTCTCCAGGGCCGTCAGCGTCGGCAGCAGGTTGAACGCCTGGAAGATGAAGCCGATCTTGTCCCGGCGCAGCTTGGTCAGCTGCTTGTCCTTCAGGGACCCGAGCTCGGTGTCGCCGATGCGCACCGAGCCGGAGGAGAAGGTGTCCAGGCCGGCCACGCAGTGCATCAGGGTGGACTTGCCGGACCCGGAGGGGCCCATGATCGCGGTGAACTCGGCCTGCTGGAAGTCGATGGAGACCCGGTCGAGGGCGACCACCTGGGTCTCGCCCTGTCCGTAGATCTTCGACAGATCCGTGGCACGCGCGGCCACGGTGGTGGTCCGGCCGGCGATGGATGCGGTGGTCACGAGAAGAGCACTCCTGAAGGACGCGGATGTTGTCGGGGGACGTCATCCATCGTCCTGGCTGCGGACCGCCGTGTAGTCAGCCGCTGTTCCGGTTCCGAAGGCAGACTCACGGCGGACCACCCGCCGCCGTGTCATACCTGGGGATGACGGGCACCCCTGAAGGGGGGCCAGGCGGAGAACAGGTGGAGCCCCCTCGTTCGGGCGGTGAAATTCCGTCATTCCGCATACACGGCCGAGCGGCACACGTAAGGCTATTGGCAAGTGCGGATGGCCTGTTCCGTGTGCTGATGCACCCTCAGACATCAATAAAATAAGACAACATCAGTCCGCCCGCCCGCTGTTCGGGGGACGCGCCCCGATAGGCTCGGAACCTCGAAGCGGCGCCCATGGCCTGCCCGGATGGTGGAATGCAGACACGGCGAGCTTAAACCTCGCTGCCCCTTCGCGGGCGTGCCGGTTCAAGTCCGGCTCCGGGCACTTTCGACACCTCTCGCGGCTTTCGTTCCCTGCACGCTGCATTGAAGAGTTCACCGCACAACCCGTTGACAGCGGGCGGATGCGGTCGGAGACTCACGTCAGGAAGTTGGTGAAGTAAATTTCACCACGCGAACAGAGAGGCTGGTCGATGCGCACCACCGTCGGCATCATCGGAGCCGGGCCCGCCGGCCTGCTCCTCGCCCGGCTGCTCCACAACGCGGGCATCGACTCGGTCGTCCTGGAGAGCCGCGACCGCGCCTACGTCGAGCACCGGCAGCGGGCCGGAATCCTGGAGCAGGGCACCGTGGACGTGCTGCGCGCGGCCGGCGCCGGGGAACGCATGGACCGCGAGGGCCTGCGCCACGACGGCATCGAACTCCGGTTCGCCAGGAAGCGCCACCGCGTCGACTTCCCCGCCCTCACCGGCGGCCGGTCGGTGATGGTCTACGCCCAGACCGAGGTCTGCAAGGACCTCATCGCCCTCCAGCTCAAGGAGGGCGGCCCGCTGTTGTTCGAGGCGGAGGCGCTGGCCGTCGAGGACGCGGACACCGGCCACCCGCGCGTCCGCTTCCGGCACGCGGGCCGCGAGGACGTCCTGGAGTGCGACTACGTCGTCGGCTGCGACGGCTTCTGGGGCGTCGCCCGACAGGCGATCCCGTCCGACCTCACCCAAGTGTTCGAACGTACGTACCCCTTCGGCTGGCTCGGCATCCTCGCCGACGTGCCGCCCTCGCACGACGAGCTCGTCTACGCCCGCCACGACCGCGGCTTCGCCCTGCTGTCCATGCGCTCCCCGTCCGTCTCCCGTCTCTACCTCCAGGTGCCGGCGGACACCGACGCCGAGACCTGGAGCGACGAGGCCATCTGGGCGGAGCTGGAGCGCCGCTTCGAGACCGCCGACGGCTGGCGGCTGGAGCGCGGCCCGATCACCCAGAAGTCCGTCACCCCGATGCGCTCCTACGTCCACGAGCCCATGCGGTACGGCCGCTTGTTCCTGGCCGGGGACGCGGCGCACATCGTGCCGCCCACGGGCGCGAAGGGCCTCAATCTCGCCGTCGGGGACGTTGTCACGTTCGCGAGGGCACTGACGTACGAGAGGGAGACGGGCTCGCCGGAGCTGCTCGACGCCTACTCGGCGACCTGCCTGCGCCGCGTGTGGCAGGCCGAGCGGTTCTCCTACGACATGACGACGCTCCTGCACCGCGCCCCCGAGGCCACTCCCTTCGAGGACCGCCTCCAGCTGTCCCGCCTGGAGCGGATCGCCTCTTCCCGGGCCGCCGAGACCGACCTGGCCGAGGCGTACACGGGTTTTCCGTTCGGGTGACGGGCATTCAGGTGACGGGCGTGTACCGGCTCGGTCATGAACGTGGTCCCGAAGGGGGGCCTCCGATGCCGGGAATCAAAGGTCCGCGTAGCGTGTTGCGCAGCACGACGAGGGAAAGATCCTCCCCAAGCACTAGGGTCAATCCTTTGCCTACCTATTACTCTTGAGCCAAGGCCACGCAGGGTGGCCATGGAGGAGTGAAATGAGGAGCAGCAACCCGGTCTTCTCGCGACGGGGGTTCAGCCGCGACAACGGCTACGCGGGCTTCAACACCGCGCCGCAGGCCGGGGGCGCAGCTGTAGGCACGCAGGGCAACCCGTATGCGCAGCCGCAGGCGGGCAACCCGTACGCGCAGAACCCGTACGCGCAGCAGGACCTGCAGCACGGCGCACCGCCGCAGGCCCCGGCCACCACCGGCCGTATGACGATCGACGACGTCGTCCTGCGAACCGGCACCACACTCGGCATCCTGGTCGTCACGGCCGCGCTCGCCTGGGCGCTGCTGCCGGTCGACGACGCGAACATCAGCCGGTCGTACGGCATCGGCATCGGTGCCGCGCTGATCGGCATGGTCCTGGCGTTCGTCCAGGCCTTCAAGCGCAAGGCCTCGCCCGCGCTGATCGTGTCGTATGCCGCCTTCGAGGGCGTGTTCCTCGGGGTCGTCTCCAGCATCGTCGACAACCGCATCGCGAGTGGTGCGGCCATGCAGGCGGTGATCGGCACCCTGGCGGTCTTCGCCGGTGTCCTGGTGGCGTACAAGGCGGGCTGGATCCGCGTCAACCGACGGTTCGTCGGTTTCGTGATGGCGGCCGCGCTCGGCTTCATCCTGCTGATGATGGTGAACCTGCTGTTCGCGGTCTTCGGCGGCGGTGACGGCCTCGGCTTCCGCAGCGGCCCGCTCGGCATCATCTTCGGCGTCGTCGGCATCCTGCTCGGCGCGTGCTTCCTCGCCCTGGACTTCAAGCAGGTCGAGGACGGCATCGCCTACGGTGCTCCCCGCGAGGAGGCGTGGCTGGCGGCCTTCGGCCTGACGCTGACGCTGGTGTGGATCTACATGGAGTTCCTCCGGATCATCGCGATCCTGAACAGCAGCGACTGACGCGGGGCGCGTGCTCCGGCACGGACCGCGTGAAGGGGCCCCGGGCTTTCTGCCCGGGGCCCCTCGTCGTGTGCGCGCTCAGAGGAATTTGCGCGCGGCCCTCCTCAGGTCGTACTCGTGGACGATGGCCTTCGCGTGGCCGTACGCGAGGTTGTGTTCGTGCCGGAGCCAGCTGACCTTTTCCTCGAAGCGGAAGAGAGCCGGGCCTTCTTCGACGGTGCGCAGCCAGTCGGACACTTCACGACCGGTGCAGTGGGGGATGCGGGCGAGCATGTTGCGGTGGGTCTCCTCGGAGAGGACGTGGGACATCGGCGCCTCCGGACGCAAAGGGGATGTAAGCCGGTCCTTCAGGTCACCGTGCCTGAGCGTTCGCCTGTTGGCAACAGTCTCGGTGCGAAGCGTAGGCTCGCGGCGTGGTGGATACGACGCGTCTGACCCGGGCCGTGGATCACTTTGCCGATCGTTTGAGGGCCGCACCTCAGAGTCGGCTGCAAAGGGGGGCTGCGGCGGAAGCGCTGGAGTTGGCCAGGGAGTTGGCGCGTCGGGCCCAGCTTTTGGAAGCGCCTGGGGTGGAGCCCAGAGTGATGCCGGATGCGGGGATGTTTGCCGCCGCGGATCAGATCACCGTGGCTGTGCATGACTTGGTGACGGTGATTTCGACTGACGCCGAGGTCGAGGATGCGCTGGCCCTGGTCGCGGAGGCGCAGAAGCGGGCGGGGGTGTGACGGTTCGTACGCGAGTGCGAGTTCGTCGTGGCTGGTCGCGCCCACGCGGCGGAGCCGCGAATCGATACAGCCCCGCGCTCCTAAAGGGACGCTATGACCCTGTCCGCCAAGATGTAGACGTTCTCCTCGCCGCACGCGAACGTCAGGGTGTACGCGCCTGAGATGCCCGAGCCGCCCAGCAGTATCGGCGTCTCGCCCGCGCGCAGGGCCGCTGCCAGGTGCTCTGCCGTTTCGCGGTGGCCCGGGGTCATGCACAGGGTCGTGCCGTCGGCGAAGACGTAGACGTCGAGGGTGCCCAGAGGGCCGGGGCGGACGTCGGCCAGTTCGGTCCGGGAAGCGGCGAGCTCCTCCAGCGTGGCGACCGTGCGTTCGTGGTCGTTCGCGACCGGTGACGCGACCGGGACGAAGTCGGGGTGGGAGGGATGGCGGCGGCGGGCCGCGGCCAGTTCCGGGGAGTCGCCGGCGAACTCGTCGGCGTCCGCGCCGGGCTCGGCGACCGGCTCCAGGCCCACGAAATCGGCCTGCCGGGGCAGGAACAGTTCGCTGTCGGCCAGGCCCAGCAGCGAGGGCGTATCGGAGCCGCCACGGGACTCCTGGGCGGCCCAGAACGCCCGTGCCTCCGCGAGCTCGCGCTCGCGTTCCTCGGCGAGCGCCTCGGCCACGGCGGCACGTATCTCGTCGGCGTCGGCGGAGTGGCGGGCGGCCGGTACGCGGCCCCGCGCGGCGGCGGCGTTGTTCTCGGCGAGCTCGGCGTGCAGGGCGGCGACCTGTCGGCGCAGCACCATGAGGGTGCGCAGGACGGCGACGCCCACGGCGCCCGTGGCGGCCGTGGTGACCAACAAGGCGATCGGCATGGCGCTCACTGACGTAACTCCCGGTTCAAAGTCGACCCCCCGACTTCCTACATCAGCTTGAAGGGTGAACCGACCCGCTGTCAGTGCGTAACGTCACGAAACGGACAGGACTTCGGGTCTGGGGTTTACCGCTGACGTGGCCCTGACCTGCATGGATCCCTTTTCCGAGGGAGATAGGTCACATCCTGGGGGAGATTGGATCACAAATCGGCCCAGAACCTTGGGGTTTCCCGGGTTCTGGGCCGAAGGGTCACGCTGGGTGGAGTGTTGACTACGTCAAGGGCTCAGCTGAGGCGCTCGATGACCATCGCCATGCCCTGGCCGCCGCCGACGCACATCGTCTCCAGGCCGAACTGCTTGTCGTGGAACTGGAGGGAGTTGATGAGCGTGCCGGTGATGCGCGCGCCGGTCATGCCGAAGGGGTGTCCTACGGCGATGGCGCCGCCGTTGACGTTCAGCTTGTCGAGGTCGATGCCGAGCTCGCGGTAGGAGGGGATCACCTGGGCGGCGAACGCCTCGTTGATCTCGACCAGGTCGATGTCGTCGATGGCCAGGCCCGCACGGCGCAGGGCCTGCCGGGATGCCTCGACCGGGCCGAGGCCCATGATCTCGGGGGAGAGGCCGGAGACGCCGGTGGAGACGATGCGGGCGAGGGGGGTGAGACCGAGCTCGCGCGCCTTCGTGTCGCTCATGATGACGACCGCGGCGGCGCCGTCGTTCAGGGGGCAGCAGTTGCCCGCGGTGACGAGGCCGTCGGGGCGGAAGACGGGCTTGAGGCCCGCGACGCCCTCCATGGTGACGCCGGGGCGCGGGCCGTCGTCCTTGCCGACCACCGTGCCGTCGGGGGTCGTGACCGGGGTGATCTCGCGCTCCCAGAAGCCGTTCTTGATGGCTTCCTCGGCGAGGTTCTGCGAGCGGACGCCGAACTCGTCCATGTCCTGGCGGGTGATGCCCTTGGCGCGGGCGAGGTTCTCGGCGGTCTGGCCCATCGCGATGTACGGGTCGGGGACGAGGCCGTCCTCGCGGGGGTCGTGCCAGGTCGTGCCCTCCTGCTGGGCGACCTCGGCGGTGCGGGCCTCGGCCTCCGCGAAGAGGGGGTTGTGCGTGTCCGGGAGGCCGTCGGAGCTGCCCTTGCCGAAGCGGGAGACCATCTCCACGCCGGCCGAGATGAAGACGTCGCCCTCGCCGGCCTTGATGGCGTGCAGAGCCATGCGGGAGGTCTGGAGGGAGGAGCTGCAGTAGCGGGTGATCGTGCAGCCGGGGAGGTGGTCCATCCCCATCTGTACGGCGACGATGCGGCCGAGGTTGTGGCCCTGCTCGCCGCCGGGCAGGCCGCAGCCGAGCATCAGGTCGTCGATGTCCCTCGGGTCCAGCTCGGGCACCTTGGCGAGGGCCGCCTGGATGATCGTGGCGGTCAGGTCGTCCGGGCGCAGGTCCTTGAGGGAGCCCTTGCCGGCGCGGCCGATGGGGGAGCGGGCGGTCGAGACGATCACGGCTTCGGGCATCACGGCTCCATTGGCGTACGGGGCGGGTTGGGCGTCGTCTGGGAAGTTACCCGTACGTATGGTCAAGGTCACGCTTGTCGGTGTGTGACCCTGACCGCAGTTTTCTAAGCGCTTGCTTTTTCGTGCCGTCCTTCAGCGTCCGAGTAGGTCAGCCTGACGGAGTCGCAGGTGTGGCGTCCGGCTCGGGGACCCGCCGCCGACGGCGCCGCTTGAGCAACGCCCACGGTCCCTTCGGTCCCGTCGGCATCGCCGCAGCGACCTCCGTACCGGCCTCGGACGCGGCCTCCGCCGCCGCACGGGCGACCGGAAGGAATCCCTCGCGACGGGAGGCGTCGGGGCGCTCCTCCTCCGCCGGCCACAGGCCCAGCGCCGCGCAGACCGTCGGGAGTACCGCCATCGCCGCCGTCGCGTACCCCTCCGCGGAGGGGTGGTAGTTGTCCGGGCCGAAGAGCTCACGCGGATTCGCCGCGAACTCCGGGCCCAACAGGTCGCCCAGCGACACCGTCCGGCCGCCCTGCTCGACGGCCCCGATCGTCTGGGCGGCCGCCAGCTGCCGCGAGGCCCGGCGGGCGATCCACCGCAGCGGCTGCTGCACCGGCTCGATCGTGCCCAGGTCGGGACAGGTGCCGACCACCACCTCCGCGCCGGCCGTGCGCAGCCGTCGTACCGCCGCGGACAGATGACGTACCGAGCGCGTCGGCGGCATCCGGTTCGTCACGTCGTTCGCGCCGATCATGATCACGCAGATGTCGGGCACCCGTGCCGGGTCCGCCAGCGTCAGGGCCACCTGGCGGTCCAGGTCGTCCGAGCGGGCCCCGGGGGAGGCGACATTACGGAGTTCCACCGGGCGCTCCGCCACCGCCGCCAGCCCCGACGCCAGCAGCGCGCCCGGCGTCTGCCCGGCCCGGTGGACGCCCTGGCCGGCCGCTGTGGAGTCGCCCAGCATCGTCAGCCGCAGGGGCGGTTCGCCGGGGGTGGTGTAGCCATGGCCGTACCGGCCCTCCGCCTGGGGGACGTGCGCCACCGTGCCGTTGCCCACATGGCGCTTGGCCAGCTGCACCTCGGCCAGCAGCAGACCCACGGCCGCCGCGCCGACCAGCCCGATCCCGCCGCCGCCGTACGCCGCGCCGGCCGCGATCCGCCGGGCCGCCCTCGCCCTCGACATGCTCGTCATCCGTCGCCGCCACCTCCGCCTAGCCCGTACATCCACTTTTTGCCCCGTACGGACCGTGGCCCAATCCCAACAGCCAGTGAACGACCGTCATGGGCCCCGCACAGGCCATAGGCTGGCGGAACATCACGACCACATCTTTTGCAGCATCCGGAGACAACGGTGCAATTCCACGACTCGATGATCAGCCTCGTCGGCAACACCCCGCTGGTGAGGCTCAACAGCGTGACCAAGGGCATCCGGGCGACCGTCCTGGCCAAGGTCGAGTACTTCAACCCGGGCGGTTCCGTGAAGGACCGCATCGCCCTGCGCATGATCGAGGCGGCCGAGCAGAGCGGGGAGCTACAGCCCGGCGGGACCATCGTCGAGCCGACCAGCGGAAACACCGGGGTCGGGCTCGCCATCGTGGCCCAGCAGAAGGGGTACAAGTGCATCTTCGTGTGCCCCGACAAGGTGAGCACGGACAAGATCAACGTACTGCGGGCGTACGGGGCGGAGGTGGTGGTCTGCCCCACGGCCGTCGACCCTGAGCACCCGGACTCCTACTACAACGTCTCCGACCGGCTGGTGCGCGAGACGCCCGGCGCCTGGAAGCCCGACCAGTACTCCAACCCCCACAACCCGCTCTCCCACTACCACTCGACCGGCCCCGAGCTGTGGGAGCAGACGGACGGGAAGATCACCCACTTCGTGACGGGCGTGGGCACCGGGGGAACCATCTCCGGGACCGGGCGGTATCTGAAGGACGTCAGCGACGGCAAGGTCAAGGTCATCGGCGCGGACCCCGAGGGCTCCGTCTACTCGGGCGGCTCCGGGCGGCCGTATCTCGTCGAGGGCGTCGGTGAGGACTTCTGGCCGGCGGCGTACGACCGTACGGTCGCGGACGAGATCGTCGCCGTGTCCGACAAGGACTCCTTCCAGATGACCCGCCGGCTGGCCAAGGAGGAAGGCCTTCTCGTCGGCGGCTCCTGCGGCATGGCCGTCGTGGCCGCGCTGCGGGTCGCCGAGCGGCTGGGCCCCGACGACGTCGTGGTCGTCCTCCTCCCGGACAGCGGTCGTGGCTACCTCAGCAAGATCTTCAACGACGAGTGGATGGCCGACTACGGCTTCCTCGAGGACGCCGGACCGAGCGCCCGCGTCGGTGACGTCCTCGCCTACAAGGAGGGCGACGCCATCCCCTCCCTCGTCCACATGCACCCGGACGAGACGGTCGGCCAGGCCATCGAGGTGCTGCGCGAGTACGGCGTCTCGCAGATGCCGATCGTCAAGCCCGGCGCCGGCCACCCGGACGTGATGGCCGCCGAGGTCGTCGGGTCCGTCGTCGAACGCGAGCTTCTCGCCGCGCTGTTCACGCAGCGGGCCTCGCTCGACGACCCGCTGGAGAAGCACATGTCGGCCCCGCTGCCGCAGGTCGGCTCCGGCGAGCCGGTCGCGGACCTGATGTCCGTGCTGGGCGCGGCCGACGCGGCGATCGTCCTCGTCGAGGGCAAGCCGACCGGTGTGGTCAGCCGGCAGGACCTGCTGGCCTTCCTGGCCAAGGGCGGGAAGTAGCGGCAAACGTTCGGTGAACGGCCCGTGTACGCGGCGAACTTGCGGTTTGCATGCCGGAGTCGTCGACTTCGCTGAAGTGGTACGAGCGCGTCACGTCCGCGCAGCACCCGCTTAACACGGGTCCGGCACATTAGTGGATGTCGGCAGGGCGGGAGCGGCTCCCCGCCCCGGCCGACGCAGACGGCGCCAAGGACCTCCGGAGCGGCTCCCGGACCTCCATGGACGCCACGGACGCGCAAGCCCGGCCCTGACCCGGCCCGCGTCCTTCGCGGGGACCGCCGTCGTCCCGCCCCCCGGTATCGGGGGTGCGGCGGTCCCCGCGAATACTTTTTCCGGGGACCCTTTCCTCACACCTCACTCCTGGCAGCGTGTTCGCCCGCCCTCATTCCTCCCAGTCGCTGTCCGCGGAGGACTTGCGGCGACGGCGGCCGAAGAGGCCGGGGTTGGTGCGGGTGGCCTGGACGACGTTGACGCCGACGATGCCGGCCCAGGCGACGAGCAGGCCGGGCAGGTGGGCGACGCCGCCGCCGATCGCGGACAGCGGGATCGCCAGGACCAGCGAGACGATGCCGAAGCCGAAGCGCTCACCCCAGGAGTCGGTGGGCTGCGGTGAGCGGGAGCCCCGGGCCTCCACCATCTGCTGCTCGGCGAACTGTCGGCGCAGCCGGCGCTCGACGGCGCCGTCGATGCGCTGGTCGACCTTCTCCAGGAACGAGTCGACCAGCGCCGACTCGTACTCCTCGCCCAGTTCCCTGCGGGCCTGCAGGGTGGCGTTCAGTTCCTTCTTCAGCTCGGTGTCCCGCGCTTCCAATCCGGTCATGTGACCCACGGTAAGGAGCCGGAACGCCGGTCGCACTGGGGTTAGCCCCCCTGTTCGGGCTGGGGATCCCCCGCGGTGCCGCTCACTTCACCAGCCCGTGCTGCTTGGCGTACGCGTTCGCCACGTCCTCCGGGTCCTTCTTGTCCTTGTCCACCTGGCGGTTGAGCTCGGTGAGGTCCTTGGTCGTCAGGACGTTGCCGAGTGCGGCCAGGGCCTTGCGGACCGTGGAGTCGGCCTTGCGGTCGGCGATGAGGGGGACGACGTGCTGGCCGGGGATCAGGTTCCTGGGGTCCGACAGCACCACCCAGTCGTTGGCCTGGATGTCGGTGTCGGTGGTGAAGAGGTTCGCCACGTCCACGTCGCCCTTCTTCAGGGCGCCCTTGACCAGCGGGCCGGAGGAGTCCAGCGACTTGAACTCCTTGAACTCGACGCCGTACACGTCCTTGAGGCCCACCACGCCCACCTGGCGCGTCTTCACCTCGGGCGCGGCGCCGATGACCAGGTTGCCGTTCTGCTTCCTCAGGTCGGCGAGGGAGGCGAGGCCGTACTTCTCGGCCGTCTCCCGCGTGACCGCGAACGCGTCCGAGTCCTCGGCCATGCCGTACGGCAGGACCTGGAGGCCGGCCGGGAGTGCGATGGTGAGGGCGTTCTGCATCTCCCCCTCCTCCGTCGCCGTCGCCTTCGGGGCCACGTAGTGGAGGAGGGCGCCCTGGTACTCGGGCAGGAGGTCGATGTCCCCGCCCTTGAGGGCGGGGATGAGGATCTCGCGGGTGCCGAGGTTGGGGCGGACGGTGGTTTTCACGCCGGCCGCCTCCAGGACGGCCGCGTAGAGATACCCGAGCACCTGGTTCTCGGTGAAGTTGGCGGTGCCGATGGTGATTCCGCCCTTGCTGGAGCCGCCGCCGGAGGTGGTGGTGCCCTGGCTGTCGAGGGAGGTGATGCCGCTGGAGCAGGCGGAGAGGGCGGGGACGGAGGCGACTGCGAACAGGCCGCCGAGGAGCGTACGACGATTCATTCGGGGGTTCCCTAGGCGGTGCGGATGGGGGTCCCCCCGCGCGAGCGTCGTCGAGCGTGGGGGAGGCAGAGGAAGCGCTGGAGACCGGCGAGCGCCAGGTCGAGGACTACGGCGACCGCGGCTACCAGCACCGCGCCGCCGAGCACCTGCACGAGGTCGCGCTGGGCGAGGCCGTCGAAGACGTAGCGGCCCAGGCCGCCGAAGGAGACGTACGCGGCGATCGTGGCCGTGGCCACCACCTGGATCAGCGCGAGGCGCAGGCCGGTCATGATCAGAGGGAGGGCGAGCGGGAGTTCGACCTGGAACAGGACCTGGTGGGCGCGCATGCCCTGCCCGCGTGCCGCGTCCTTCACATCCGGGTCGACGGCCGTCATGCCCGCGTAGGTGTTGGTGACGATCGCCGGGACCGCGAGGGCGACCAGGGCGACGTACACCGGAGTCATGGACAGGCCGCTGGCCAGGAAGACCAGGACCACCAGGCCGACGGTCGGCAGGGCGCGGCCGAAGGACGCGAGGTTGATCGCGAGGAACGCGCCCTTGCCGGTGTGGCCGATCAGCAGGCCGAGGGGGAGGCCGATGGCGGTCGCGATGAGGGTGGCCAGGAGCGAGTACTGGAGGTGTTCGGTCAGGCGGTGGGCGATGCCGTCCGTGCCGGACCACTGGGCGCCGCTGGTCAGCCAGCTGCCGAGGTTCTTGAAGAGTTCGTACATCTCAGGCTCGCCGCCTCTTCCACGGGGTGAGGACGTACTGGACGGCGACCAGCAGCGCGTCGGCGACCACGGCGAGGAGGAGGGTGAGGGCCACTCCCACGATCACCGGGGTGGGGAAGTTGCGCTGGAAGCCGTCGGTGAAGAGCTGGCCCAGGCCGCCGTCGCCGATGTAGGTGGCGACCGAGACCAGGGAGATCGACATGACCGTCGCGATCCGGACGCCCGCCATGATCACGGGGAGCGCGAGGGGGAACTCGACGGTGAGGAGCGTGCGCAGGGGGCGTGTGCCCATCGCCTTCGCGGCCTCCTTCGTCTTCACGGGGACCGCGTCCAGGCCCTCGACCGTGTTCCGGAGCAGGACGACCAGGGTGTAGATCGTCAGGCCGATGACGGTCGTGGTGCGGGTCAGGCCGCTGACCGGGAGCAGGAGCACGAAGACCGCGATGGACGGGATCGTGAACAGGACGTTCGACGCGCCGAGCAGAAAGCCGCGCAGGGGGCGGACCCGGTGGGCGATCACCGCGAGCGGGAGCGAGATCAGCAGGCCGAGGA
Source organism: Streptomyces sp. NPDC002838 (assembly GCF_040295365.1). Lineage (NCBI taxonomy): Bacteria > Bacillati > Actinomycetota > Actinomycetes > Kitasatosporales > Streptomycetaceae > Streptomyces > Streptomyces sp. NPDC002838. The sequence continues at coordinate 49,466 of NZ_JBEOVF010000027.1, forward strand.
GGACGGCGGTCAGGGCGGCCTGGAGGTGGGAGATCGTGAGGGTGGTGAGGTCGTCGGTATGGCCGGATATCCACGACCAGTCGATGGTCATGCGGCCACGCCCGTCTCGGAGCGGGCTTCCGCGTGGGCCTGGCCCGCGTGCGCGTGGATGTCGTCGCGGGAGGAGACGCCGGTGAGGGTCCCGGCCGCGTCGACCCGGGCGATCAGGCCGGTGGGGGAGGCGACGGACTCGTTGAGTGCCGACAGCAGGGAATCGTCGTCCTTGAGCGGCCGTACGGGGATCTCGGCGCCCTTCGACGTCCAGTGCAGCGGCTTGCGCGCCTCGTCGAGTACGAGGGTCCAGGTGCCGCCCTCGGGGGCCGGGCCCTGCGGGACGTCCGCGAGGGTCTTGAGCGAGAGCAGCTTCAGGCCGCGTTCGGCGCCGAGGAAGTCCGCGACGAAGTCGTCGGCCGGGCGGGCCAGCAGCTCGGTGGGCGTGGCGCACTGCACCAGGTGACCGCCGGTGCGGAAGATCGCGATCTGGTCGCCGAGCCGTACCGCCTCGTCGATGTCGTGGGTGACGAAGACAATGGTCTTGCTCAACTCCTTCTGGAGGCGGAGCAGTTCGTCCTGGAGCTGGGTGCGCACGACCGGGTCGACCGCGCCGAACGGCTCGTCCATGAGCAGCACCGGAGGGTCGGCGGCGAGGGCGCGGGCGACTCCGACGCGCTGCTGCTGGCCGCCGGAGAGCTGGTGCGGGTAGCGGCGGCCGGACTCGGAGGTGAGGCCGACGGTCTCGAGGAGCTCGGCCGCGCGGGCGCGGGCCCTGCGGCGGCCGTGGCCGAGCAGCAGCGGAACGGTGGCGATGTTGTCGAGCACCGTACGGTGCGGGAAGAGCCCCGACTGCTGGATGACGTACCCGATGGAGCGGCGCAGCTCGGCGGCGTCCTGCCGCTGGACGTCCTTGCCGCCGACGCGGATGGTGCCGGAGGTCGGCTCGACCATCCGGTTGACCATCCGCAGCGTGGTCGTCTTGCCGCAACCGGAGGACCCGACGAGGACGGTCACTCCGCCTTCCGGCATCTGGAGCGTGAGGTCGTGGACTGCTGTGGTGCCGTTGGGGAAGCGCTTGTGGATCGCGTCGAACTGGATCATGAGTTGTCCCTTGCCCGGCTGTATAACGTCATGCAGAGTTCTTGGTGTGTGAATAGGTTGTCAACGCCTTGGTGTTAATCCGAGGTAACGGATGACCGGTAAGCAAGATCGAATGTCCTTGTTGAGGAGGGTTTGGGCTTGATGTCGTCTCGGATCGTGGACGCACCGCGGATAGCGGGCTCTGCTCTTGCCGTCCTCGACGGGGTCGGCCTCGGCGTCACCGACGTCGTGCGCCTCGCCGACGGGGCCGCGCGGCCGGTCCCGGGGAGCGAGGGGATGCGGCGCGTCGAGGAGTCCTGGGACGCCGCCCGCCGCATCGCCGCGACCGGCCGCGTCTACGGCCGCTCCACCGGCGTCGGCGCCAACCGGAACGAGGACGTGCCCACCGAGGCGGCCGCCGAGCACGGTCTGCGCCTGCTGCGCAGTCATGCCGGTGCCATCGGCGAGGAGTTGCCCGCCCGGCAGGTACGCGCGATGCTCGCCGTCCGCGCCAACCAGCTGCTGGCCGGCGGCGCGGGGCTCAGGCCCACCGTCGTCACGGCCCTGTGCGAGGCGCTGGAGAGCGGGGCGTACCCGGTCGTGAACGAGTTCGGCTCGGTCGGTACCGGCGACATCGCCGCCCTCGCCCAGGCCGCCCTCGCGCTGGCCGGCGAGCACCCCTGGCGGGGGCCGGGCGCCCCCGAGCCCCAGCCGCTCGACAACAACGACGCGCTGGCCTTCATCAGCAGCAACGCCCTCACCCTCGGCCAGTCCGCCCTCGCCCTGCACGAACTGCGCGGGCTCCTGGAGGCCACCCAGGTCGTCGGCGCCCTCTCCCTGCTCGCCGTCGACGGCTCCCACGAGGCGTACGCGGCCCCCGTGCACGCCGCCCGCCCGCACCGCGGCTCCAGCGAAGTCGCCCGCCGGATGCGGGAGTTGATCGGCGCCGCCGACCGGCCGACCCCGCCGCTCGGCCGCCTCCAGGACCCCTACGGCTTCCGCTGCCTGCCCCAGATCCACGGCCCGGCCCACGACGCGGCCGACGCCCTGGAGGAGGTCCTCGCGATCGAGATCAACGCGGCGGCGGAGAACCCGCTGATCTGCCCCGAGGACCTGGCCGCCTACCACCACGGCGGCTTCTACCAGGCTCAACTCGCCCTCGCCCTGGACCACTTCCGGCTGGCCATGACCCAGGCGGCCCGCCTGTCGACCTCCCGCCTGTCCACGCTCAACGAGCCCGCCTTCACCCGGCTCAGGCCCTTCCTCGCCGACCAGGAACCCGCCTCCTCCGGCGTGATGATCCTGGAGTACTCCGCCGGGGCCGCCCTCGGCGACCTGCGGGCCTTCTCGGCGCCCGCGTCGCTCGGCCACGCTGTACTCTCCCGAGGCGTCGAGGAACAGGCCAGCTTCGCCTCGCTCGCCGCACGTCAGACGCTGCGCGCGTGCGGCGCGTACCGTCTCGTCGTCGGCTGCGAACTCGTCGCCGCCGTACGGGCGCTGCGCCAGCGCGACGTCCGGCCCGACCCGGAGCTCGGGGTGGGCCGTGCGCTGGAGCTCGCCGAGTCGGTGCTCGACGAGGACCCGGTCGACCGGCCGCTCACGGGTGACGTGACGACGGCGGCCGCACTGCTCGACCGGTTCACGGACATCTGGAGGGGGAGCGAGTCATGAGCGCGGACGGGAGTGCGGGCGTGAGTGCGAGCATGGCGGACAAGAGCGCGGGCGAGAGCGCGAGCGCGGCGGTTCGCGGCGCGGGTGTGCCGGACAGTCCTGCCGCGCGGCTGCAGGCGCTCTTCGAGGGGCACCGGCTGACGCCGACCCAGCGGCGCATCGCGCACAGCATGGTGCGGCGGGCCGCCGACGTGCCGTTCCTGTCCAGCGTGGAACTGGCCGAACTGGCCGGGGTCAGCCAGCCGTCGGTGACCCGTTTCGCGGTCGCCCTCGGCTTCGACGGCTACCCGGCCCTGCGCAAGCACCTGCGCGAGGTCGCGCCCGCCGAACCGGCGGCGGACTCGGCGTCGTACAACGAGTACCAGCAGGCCGTCGAGGCCGAGATCGAGAACCTGCGGCACCTGGCGGAGGTGCTGGCCGACCCGCGGCCCGTGCAGAAGGCCGGGCGGCTGCTCGCGGCCTCGCGCCCCCTTCCCGTCCTCGGGCTGCGGGCCGCTGCCTCACAGGCGTACGGCTTCGCCTACTTCGCCGCCAAGGTCCATCCGGACGTACGGCTGCTCAACGAGGGCGGCACGATGATCCACGACCGGATCGACTCCGCCGTACGGGCCGGCGCCACGACCCTGCTGTGCTTCGCGCTGCCCCGGCATCCGCGTGAGGTCGTGGACACGCTGACGTATGCGAAGGAGGCCGGGCTGACGGTGGTGACGGTCGCCGACTCCGCCTTCGCGCCGGTCGCCAAGGCCTCCGACCTGCTGCTGCCGGCCGCCGTCGGCACGGGGCTCGCCTTCGACACCGCCTGTGCCCCGATGCTGCTGGGCCGGGTCCTGCTGGAGGCGATGTGCGACGACCTGCCGGACGCCCAGGCCCGGCTGGAGGAGTTCGACGCGAGGGCGGCGGCGCGCGGGCTGTTCGTCGAGTGAAGTCGGGTGAATTTCGCGTGCTCTAAGACTCGTCTCACGTTCGCTCGCTAATCTGCGCGACCAGGAATGGCTGTCAGGAAGCGCAGTCAGGAATCGCAGTGCTGTGAGGCGACAAGGAGGCGGAACGTGGCACGCGGGGATCGCAGAGCTCATGGCCTGGCTCGGGTGGCTGTCGTCGTACGCGCCGGAGCCGCGCCGATGTGGTGGCTCGGGGTGTTCGCGGCGGGCATCGGGGTTCTGGTGCCGGGCATCACGGGGCGGCGGATCGGGGTGATGGCCGGGGCCGCGCTGTTCATCGTCGCGACCGCGGCGGTGGCGTACTGGCGCCGCAGGCGCTACACCGACCTCGCCCGCTCGGCCGCCCGCGCGAGCAAACATGATGTGCTCCAGGACCGTGCGGTCAGCGCGCGCAACTGGCGGCGGGGACACCGCTGGTGGCTACTGCTCGCCTTCCTGGCCGCGCTGGGCAGCGCGTTCGCGGTGCCCGCCGCGGGCGGCATGCTGCTCGCCGGCTGCGGTGCCGGCCTGCGGCTGAAGGCCGCCTGGCTCGGGCGGCGCGAGCGGGCCGAGGACGCGCTGCTGTGGGTGCGTGTCGACTGGCTCGCCGCGAACGGCGGCCGTCCGGCAGGCAAGGCGGTCAAGGCCTACCGCAGCACGGGCATCGCGGCGGGCGACGCGGCCCCGGGTGGGGCACGCCGCCGCATCGCGGCCCTGGTCTAGGGCTGTCCGGCGGATCAGGTCGCAGGAAATCGGCGGCGACCCACTAACGCAGGTGAGCGGGGTCTGGTGCGTCCAGCTGCAAGGCGGAGGAGGGCGGCGACGCGATGGGGGTCCCCCCGCGCGAGTGCATTCGAGCGTGGGGGAGTCGGCAACCGACGACAACGCCGCAGATGGACGTGCCAGACCCCGCGTCTGCGGCATGATCCGCAGGACAGGCCCTAGCCGTCAGACCTGGTCCGGCCGTCAGACCTCCAGCTCCTCCTCGATCCTTCGGAGTTGGTGGCGGGCCATCGCCAGGTTGGACCTCTTCGCGTCGAGGACCAGATAGAGGAAGAGTCCGTTGCCGCCCCGGCCGCGGATCAGGCGGATCAGGTGGTACTGGTCGGACAGCGTGATCAGGATGTCCTCGATCTGGCTCTTGAGCCCGAGGTGCTCAATGGTGCGCATCTTGGCGCGGACCACATCGGTGTTGCCGGCGGCGGCGACGTTGAGGTCGAAGCTCTTGCCGCCGCCCATCGTGCCCAGCGCCATGCCGCTGGTGTAGTCGACGAGTGCGACGCCGGTGGCGCCCTCGATGGAGGCGAGCGCCTCTTTCAGCGCGGTTTCGGTGTTGGCCATGACTGTTCCCTCGGTTCCTCTCAGCTTTCGGTGGTGGTGCGCGCCACCGTGGGTGCGGTGGGCGCTTCGGTGGGCGCTTCGGTGGGAGGGGTGGGGGCGCGGGTGCGGGTCTCGGTGGGTTTGGAGCGGGAGGCGCGGGGGGTTCTGGCGCGGGGTGCGGTGGGCCTGGCGGTCGCCTTCGCCGCGGACTTCGCTTGGGACTTGGCCGGAGACTTGTCCGGGGGCTTGGCCGGGGGCTTGGCCGGGGGCTTGGCCGGGGGTGCCGTGGCGGCGTCGACGAGTTCCGCGATGCGGGCGGCCGCCCGGCGGCCCTCCAGATCGAGGCGGCCGACGTTGACGGGGTCTTGGGCGAGCAGGGTCAGGACGGCGACAGGGCCCGCCGCGTACGTCGCCGCACAGCCGTACACGCCGCGTACCAGCAGATCGCGGAAGTCCCCCTGGCCGGTGGCCTCCGCCAACTGTGCGGCGAGGCCGCGTGCGGTCGTGGTGAGCGCGGCCAGGTTCTCCGGGTCGATGCCGGGGGTGTCCTGGGCGAGGACGAGACCGTCGGCGCAGGCCACGAGGGCGCCGGTGAGCTGGGGCACGCGGGCTCTGAGCCGGCGTAACTCCTCGAGGATGTCGCTCTCCGCTGCCATCAGGTCTCTCCTCTCGGCGCGGGTCCACTGCCGCTGCCGCCGCTCAAAGGGCCTCCAGCGCATCCCTGAGCCTCTTCAGCAACGTGATGTGGGGATCGGTGAACTCGGGCGGCAGCGCTTCGAGCGCGTCGAGCCCTTCTCCGGTGACTCCATCGGGTGGTTCGGTGCGGGCCTGCGGGCGGGGCGCGACGACTCCGGCCGCCGCCAGCCGCCGTAGGTCCACCAGCGTGTGGAACGCCGGGCGGCCCAGGTCCCGGGCGATCTCCGTCGCCGTGCGGACGCCGTTCAGCCGGGCCAGGACCGCCCGTTGGCGTGCGGTGGGCGCCGGGAGCGCCAACCGGTCCGCCCGGGTGAGCGGTGCGTGGTCCGTGGCCGGATCGGGCCAGATGCCGTGCAGCAGGTCGCGGCGGCGCAGCGTCTCGCGCTCCAGGGCGGCCACTGGCACCGGGCACGCACAGCCGGGTCCGGCCTCGCCGCCGTAGCGGAAGCGGCCCGGGGCGCTGCTGGGGGCGAGGACGAAGTACGCCGCGTCGTACAGCGCGGTGAGCCGGCACAGCTCCAGCGCTCCCGGAGTGAGGTGTCCGCCGTCGACCAGGTGGTGGCCGGCGCGGTGCCGGTCGCCGGTCTCGGCCACCGCCTCCCGCCAGGCCTCGGCGTCCAGCGTGCCGCGGGCGGTGAGCAGGACGTCGAGGCCGGGTGCGGAGGGGCTCTCGGCGTGCACCACCCGGCCCTCGGCGAGGTGGAGCGTGCCGCGCTCCCGGATCAGGACGCCGGTGGCGTGCTCGGCGGCGAGCCGGGTCAGCATCGGCGAGACGCCGCCCCAGCCCCGATCCTGGGCCGCCGCCTTGTTCCGCACGGGCAGCCGGGGCGGCGGAGGGGTCCGTACGGCGGTCATCCCAGCACCAGCCGTCCGGCCATCTCGCCGAGCCTGATGCGGGCCAGCGCGAGGTTGCCCTCCGCGCGGGCCAGCCACAGGTGCAGGCACACGCTGCTGTCGAAGGACGTCCGCACGAACCGCAGCACGTGGTAGCTGTCCCGGTTGGTGATGATCAGGTCCTCGACGGGTGGATCGGCGCCGTCTTCTTCGGTGCCGTCCCCGTCGGGTTCGGGCGCGAAGGCGTGCTGCTCGGCGGCGAGCCGGGCGAGCTCGGCGGCCTCCACCGCGGCCGTCTCCCGGTCGCCGCCCGGGGACTCCCCGACGATGCCCAGGGCCAGTCCGCTCGTCCAGTCGACCAGTGCGGCGCCCCGGGCACCGGGCAGTCGCATGGCTTCCAGCAGGCACTCGTCGATTCCGGGCACCGTGGCTCCCCTCCCGCCTGGAGTTCGGCTGAGTGACCCCGAAACTACGCACCGTGTGGGAGAGGGGTGAGGCTTCTGGCATTTTCCAGTGGAACATGCGGCAGATGGCTAAGGTGGGTCAACTGGCCTGGTTTTCCGGGCAAGTTGATCGGTGGATGCCCCGGCGTGCGTCAACGACCCCCGGACGTGCGCAGGGTGGTGAGCGCGGCCGCGTGCGCCCCTCCCGACTCGGCCACGATCTCCTCGACGCTCTGCGGCTCGCGTACGGTCGCGAAGGCGATGCCTCCGGCCCCGTCCGGGGTGAAGCCGTAGATCCCGGGCCGGGCGAGGGAGTTGTAGGCGTAGTGGTGCGCGAAGTAGTACGCGCCCGTGTCGAGCGCCGCCGCGTAGTCGCCCTGCTCCAGCAACGGCAGCGCGCGGCCCGTCGCCAGCAGGTCGCCCGCGAAGCACGCCGGACCGGCGACGTCCTGCACCACTTCGGGCCCCTCCTTCGGCCGCCCCTTGCCGTCGTACGCGGCGATCCTGAGCGGCCACGCCCCCGGCGCGTACACCGTCCGGGTCGCCACCTGCACGCCCGCGTGCGTGACCGCGACCGGTCGTCCGCCGGCGCTCTTGGCGTACTCGACGCGGGCCACCACCGTGCCGTGCTTGGCCAGCAGCGACCGCCCGAACTCCGTCACCAGCCCGTACCGCCCGTCGAACAGCCCCGGCACCGCCTCGCGCAGCACGCGCGCGTAGTCCCCGTACGTCGGTGTCGTCGCGTCCGACGTGAAGTTCACCGGCAGTCCGCCGCCGATGTCGATCGTGTCGATCTGCGGCCGCCCGATCCGCCGGTTGATCTCCTCGGCGAGCCCGTACGTCTCCGCCACGCCCTCGGCCATCAGCGACAGCGGGATGCCCTGCGAGCCGGTGTGCGCGTGCAGCCGGGTCAGCCAGGGGCGCACGGCATACGCCCGGACCACCCACTCGCGCGCCCCCTCGTCCCGCAGCGCCACCCCGAACTTCGAGGTCGCCGTGGCGGTGGACAGCGCCTCGATGGAGCCACCGCCGACCTGCGGGTTCACCCGCATCCCGATGGGGGAGCGGCTGACCGCCGACCGCATCAGCCCGTCGATGCGGTCCAGCTCCTGCGGATTGTCCGCGTTGACGGCGATCCCGAGCGCCAGCGCCTCCCGCAGTTCGGCCGGTGTCTTGGCGGGTGAGTCCAGCACCGTCCGGCCCGGCGGCAGCCCCGCCGCCCGGGCCAGCGCCAGCTCTCCCGGGCTCGCCACCTCGGCGCCGATCCCCTCCTCCCGCAGCAGCCGCAGCACCGGCACCAGCGGGGTCGCCTTCACCGCGAAGGCGTGCAGCACGGGCGTGCCGGGCGCGGTGACCGCGTCGAAGGCCGCCCGCAGAGCCGCCGCCGACTCCTGGATGCCGGTGACGTCGAGCAGGCCGACGACGGGGGTGGTCGGCCCGAGCAGCCCCTGCTCGACCGCGGCCCGCACCGCCTCGTCCCGCCGGCCCGCCCGCGCGGCGTCGGAGCGGCTCTCGTGATCGCTCTCGTGATCGTCGTTGACGTTGCCCACAACATCCCCCGTCATGTCGGTGCCTGCCTCCATGCGTCCAGCGAAACACAGCGCCGGGCCCGGGCCGACGGGCCGGTGTATTGACTAGTTCTATTCAGGACGTCAGGATGTGAATATCGGCAGTAACAGTCCACTGGGAGCAATCCGCATAGGAGGCAGACCGTGTCAGGACCCCGCCCCGTACGAGCGCCGCGCGGCACGGAACTGAGCGCCCTGGGATGGCAGCAGGAAGCCGCCCTGCGGATGCTGCAGAACAACCTCGACCCGGAGGTCGCCGAACACCCGGACAAGCTCGTCGTCTACGGCGGGACGGGCAAGGCCGCCCGCGACTGGCGCTCCTTCGACGCGATGGTGCGCACGCTCAGGACGTTGAAGCGGGACGAGACCATGCTCGTCCAGTCCGGCCGCCCCGTCGGCGTCATGCAGACCCACGAGTGGGCGCCGCGCGTGCTCATCGCCAACTCCAACCTCGTCGGCGACTGGGCCAACTGGGAGGAGTTCCGCCGGCTGGAACAGCTGGGGCTGACCATGTACGGGCAGATGACCGCCGGCTCCTGGATCTACATCGGCACCCAGGGCATCCTCCAGGGCACCTACGAGACCTTCGCCGCCGTCGCCGCGAAGAAGTTCGGCGGCACGCTGGCCGGGACGATCACCCTGACCGCCGGCCTCGGCGGCATGGGCGGTGCCCAGCCCCTCGCCGTGACCATGAACGACGGTGTCGTGATCTGTGTCGACTGCGACCCGCGGGCGATCGATCGGCGCATCGAGCACCGCTACCTGGACGTGAAGGCCGACTCGCTCGACCACGCCCTCCAACTGGCGGTGGAGGCGCGGGATCAGCGCAAGGCACTCTCCATCGGCGTCCTCGGCAACGCCGCCGAGCTCGTCCCGCAGCTGCTGGCCATGGGCGCCCCCATCGACATCGTCACCGACCAGACCTCGGCGCACGATCCGCTGGCGTACCTGCCGCTGGGAGTCGGCTTCGACGACATGGCGTCCTACGCGGCCAAGGACCCGGCGGGCTTCACCACCCGTGCGCGCGAGTCCATGGCCCGGCACGTCGAGGCGATGGTCGGCTTCATGGAAGCCGGCGCGGAGGTCTTCGACTACGGCAACTCGATCCGGGGCGAGGCCCGGCTCGCCGGGTACGAGCGGGCGTTCGCCTTCCCGGGCTTCGTGCCCGCGTACATCCGGCCGCTGTTCTGCGAGGGCAAGGGCCCCTTCCGGTGGGCGGCGCTGTCGGGCGAGGCGTCGGACATCGCCAAGACCGACAAGGCGATCCTGGAGCTGTTCCCGGAGAACGAGTCCCTGGCCCGCTGGATCAAGATGGCCGGGGAGCGGGTCCACTTCCAGGGCCTGCCCGCGCGGATCTGCTGGCTCGGCTACGGCGAGCGCGACAAGGCCGGTGAGCGGTTCAACGACATGGTGGCGAGCGGGGAGTTGGCGGCTCCGCTGGCGATCGGGCGCGACCACCTCGACTGCGGGTCGGTGGCTTCTCCCTACCGCGAGACCGAGGCGATGCTCGACGGGTCGGACGCGATCGCCGACTGGCCGCTGCTGAATGCCATGGTGAATGTGGCTTCGGGTGCGTCGTGGGTGTCCCTGCACCACGGGGGCGGTGTCGGCATGGGGCGGTCGATCCACGCGGGTCAGGTGACGGTGGCCGACGGGACGAGGCTGGGCGGCGAGAAGATCCGGCGGGTGCTGACGAATGACCCCGGGATGGGTGTCATCCGGCATGTGGACGCGGGGTACGACATCGCGGAGTCGGTCGCCGGTGAGCGGGGTGTGCGGGTTCCTATGCGCGAGGGTGACGACGCGTGATCCAGCGTGAGGGTGGGCGTGACGGCAACTCCTCGGTGAGGGCTGAAGTCTCGTCGCCGGGTGCGGGTTCGGCTGTGCCCACCCGTTCCGCCATGCGGAACGACTGCCCACAGCCTGTGCGGGGTGACGGGACACAGCCTGTGCGGGGCGACGCGGCGCTGCCAGAGGCGGCTGGTGGGTCGCGGCCTGGGGCGGCTGGTGGGTCGCGGCCTGGGGCGGCTGGTGGGGCGCAGCCTTTGTCGGATGGCTCGTCGCAGCCTGGCGTGGCCGGCGCCTCCTTTCACCAGATGTGGCGCGAGCTGCACCCCATCGGCCGGCACCCCGACTCCGGCGGCTACCGCCGCTTCGCCTGGACCGGTGCCGACGCCGAGTGCCGGGCCTGGTTCAAGGCGCAGGCCGAGGCGCGCGGCCTGACGTACGAGCTCGACCGGAACGGGAACCAGTGGGCCTGGCTCGGGGATCCCGCCGCCGGGGACGCCGTCGTCACCGGGTCGCATCTCGACTCCGTGCCCGATGGCGGGGCCTTCGACGGGCCCCTCGGGGTCGTGTCCTCCTTTGCCGCGCTCGATGAACTCCGCGCTCGCCGAGCCACGTTCACTAAGCCCCTCGCCCTCGTCAACTTCGGCGACGAAGAGGGAGCCCGGTTCGGGCTCGCCTGCGTCGGGTCGCGGCTCACCTCCGGGCAGCTCACCGTCGAGCAGGCGCACAAGCTGACCGACGGTGACGGGATCACGCTGCCGCAGGCCATGGAGGCCGCCGGATACGACCCGGACGCCATCGGGCCGGACCCGGAGCGGCTCGCCCGTATCGGCGCCTTCGTCGAGCTGCACGTCGAGCAGGGGCGGGCGCTCGACCTCAGCGGTGATCGCGTCGGCATCGCCAGCGCCATCTGGCCGCACGGGCGGTGGCGGTTCGACTTCCGGGGCGAGGCCAATCACGCGGGGACCACGCGGCTGGTCGACCGGCGGGACCCGATGCTGTCGTACGCCGAGACCGTGCTCGCCGCCCGCCGCGAGGCCGAACTCGCCGGTGCCGTCGCCACCTTCGGCAAGATCACTGTCGAGCCCAACGGCGTCAACGCCATCCCCTCCCTGGTCCGCGGCTGGCTCGACTCCCGTGCCCCCGACCAGAAGAGCCTCGACCTGGTGGTCGGGGGGATCGAGCAGGCCGCCCGTGAGTACGCCGCCGTGCACGGCGTGGACCTCGACGTCGTCCGCGAGTCCTTCACGCCCGTCGTCGAGTTCGACCACGCCCTGCGTGACGAACTCGCCCGCATCCTGGGCAAGGAGACCGACCTGAAGGTCCCCGTCCTCGGCACCGGTGCCGGACACGACGCCGGGATCCTCTCCGGGAGCATCCCGACCGCCATGCTGTTCGTGCGCAACCCCACGGGCGTCTCGCACTCCCCGGCCGAGTACGCGGCCGAGGACGACTGCGTGGCCGGGGTACTCGCACTCGCCGACGTACTGGAAGGGCTGGCCTGCAGGTGACCCATCCCCACACACCGACGTACTGGCTGGAGCACGCCTGGCTCGACACCCACGTCGAGCCGGGAGTGGCCGTGGACACGCAGGATGGCCGCATCGCAGCCGTCCGGACGGACGTGCCCACCCCTCCCCCCGGCGCCGAGATCCTCCGCGGGCTGACCATCCCCGGCCTGGCGAACGCCCACTCCCACGCCTTCCACCGCGCCCTGCGCGGCACCGTCCAGGTCGGCTCCGGAACCTTCTGGACCTGGCGCGAGGTCATGTACGCCACGGCGGACCGGCTGACCCCGGAGACCTACCACGCACTCGCCCGCGCGGTGTACGCCGAGATGGCGCTGGCCGGCATCACCGCCGTGGGCGAATTCCACTACGTCCACCACGCCCCCGGCGGCACCCCTTACGCCGACCCCAACGCGATGGGCGAGGCGCTCATCGACGCCGCCGCCGAAGCCGGTATCCGCATCACCCTCCTCGACACCGCCTACCTCTCCTCCGGCTTCGGGCAGCCGCCCACCACCCACCAGCTCCGCTTCTCCGACGGAAGCGCGGACGCCTGGGCGGAACGCTGTTCAGTTCTCAAGGAACGGGATCACGCGCGGATCGGGGCGGCCGTCCACTCCGTACGGGCCGTGCCCGCCGAGCAGTTGGCGACCGTGGCGCGGTGGGCCGAGGAGCGGCGGGCCCCGCTCCATGTGCACCTGTCGGAGCAGACCGCCGAGAACGACGCCTGCCGGGAGGCCCACGGGTGCACGCCCACGCGGCTGCTGGCCGAGCACGGCGTCCTCGGGTCACGCACCACCGGCGTCCACAACACGCACCTCACGGACGAGGACATCGCGCTCATCGGCCGCAGTGGGACCGGCACCTGCATGTGTCCCACCACCGAGCGCGACCTCGCCGACGGCATCGGGCCCGCGGCCGCCCTTCAGCAGGCAGGCTCCCCGCTCTCCCTCGGCTCCGACAGCCACGCCGTCATAGACCTGCTCGAAGAGGCACGCGCGATGGAGCTCAACGAGCGCCTGCGCACCCGGACCCGCGGCCACTGGACCGCCGCCGCCCTGCTGCGGGCCGCTTCCGCCGACGGACACGCGGCCCTCGGCTGGGACGACGCGGGCACCATCGAGACCGGAGCGCTCGCCGACCTCACGACGATCGCCCTCGACTCGGTCAGAACAGCGGGGCCGCTGCCCAGGCTCGGTGCCGAGACGGCCGTATTCGCCGCGACAGCAGCGGACGTACGGCACACGATCGTGGGTGGGCGGCACGTCGTACGAGACGGGGCACACGCGCTCGTCCCCGATGTGCCGCAGGCCCTCGCCCGAGCCGTGGAAGCCCTGCGCGCCTGACGACGACCGCCGAACCCCGCCGCCCCCACGAGGACACGATGAGCAGCAGCACCGTCATCACCAACATCGCCACGCTGGTCACCAACGACCCCTCCCTCGGATGGGGGTCCCCCCGCTCGAGCAAATTCGAGAGTGGGGGAGGCTCCCCCCTCGGTCTGGTCCAGGACGCGGCCGTCGTCATCGACGGCGACCGCATCGCGTGGACCGGTGAATCAAGCAAAGCACCCGCCACTGACAATCGGGTCGACGCCGGCGGCCGGGCGGTCCTCCCCGGCTTCGTCGACTCCCACTCCCACCTGGTCTTCGCAGGCGACCGGACGCAGGAGTTCAACGCCCGCATGTCCGGCCGGCCCTACAGCGCGGGCGGCATCCGTACGACGGTGGCGGCGACCCGGGCGGCCACAGACGCCGAACTGGAGGCCAACCTCACCCACTACCTCGCCGAGGCCCTCCGCCAGGGCACGACCACCTTCGAAACGAAGTCCGGCTACGGCCTGACCGTCGCCGACGAGTCCCGCGCCCTGCGCATCGCCGCCGCCCACACCGACGAGGTCACCTACCTCGGCGCCCATATCGTCTCCCCCGACTACGCCGACGACCCCGCCGCCTACGTCGCCCTCGTCACCGGCGAGATGCTCGACGCCTGCGCCCCGTACGCCCGTTGGATCGACGTCTTCTGCGAGAAGGGCGCCTTCGACGGCGACCAGGCCCGCGCGATCCTCACGGCGGGCAAGGCGAAGGGGCTGCACCCGCGCATCCACGCCAACCAGCTGTCGTACGGCCCCGGCGTGCAGCTCGCGGTCGAGCTTGATGCCGCCAGCGCCGACCACTGCACGCACCTGACGGACGCGGACGTCGACGCGCTGGCGAACAGCCGTACGGTCGCGACCCTCCTCCCCGGCGCCGAGTTCTCCACCCGCGCCGAGTGGCCGAACGCGCGGCGCCTCCTCGACGCGGGCGTCACGGTCGCCCTCTCCACGGATTGCAACCCGGGCTCGTCCTTCACCTCGTCCGTCCCGTTCTGCATCGCGCTCGCGGTACGGGACATGGGGATGACGCCGGACGAGGCGGTCTGGTCGGCCACGGCGGGCGGAGCGAGGGCCCTGCGACGGGAGGACGTCGGCCGTCTCACGCCGGGGGCGTACGCCGACCTGATCCTCCTGGACGCCCCGAGCCATGTGCATCTGGCCTACCGGCCGGGGGTGCCGCTGGTTACCGGGGTGTGGCGGCGTGGAACAGACCTGACTTCACGCCGCGTATGAGGTGAGCCAACGGGGCGGTGATGGTGGTGAGTTCGGTGTTGGGGGTTTCGCTTTCGCGGAGGTGGAGGGTGGTGGGGGACGCGGGCATTGGCAGAAGTCCAGCTTCTCCGACGGCAGTGACGGCGACGCCGCGCATCCCGGAGTCCGGTGTCCAGTCTCGGGACCGGGCCGCCGCGGTACATCATCGCGGCTTCGCCACCGGCGAAGTCATCCTGGTCGACGGGGATGACGCGCTCCCGAGCCGCCATGCATGTTGGACGACCTCGCCGACGCGAGATGACACTGAACATTCTCGAGTGGCGCGGCATCCAGATCCCGGACTCGGTACGCGAGCGGGTCCGTGCCTGCACGGACCTGAACCAGTTCGAGCTCCGGGCGCAGCGGGCGGTGCACGTGACCAACGCCGAGGACCTGTTCGCCGACGACCGTTCCTGAAGCCGCTGCCGTCCGCTAGTCGGCCCCCGCCCGCCACCGCTGATCCGCCCGCCCCACCTCTCTGACCAGGGCCACCGAGCCGTCCCCGCCCGGCGCCACCGCGTGGTCCGGGGCGATGGCCGGGCGGAGTACGCCGACCGTGTCCACCGCGAACCGCAGGTTCTGGCCGTTGCGGCCGTCGATCGAATCGCACTCCCAGATGCCGACGCCCTTGTCCACCGAGCCCCGGCTGTCCAGGCAGAAGTCGGAGTCGGCGTACGACTGGAGTACGCCGCGATCGGAGTCCACCCGCCACCGCTGGGTGGGGGAGGAGCCACAGGGGGCGGTGATGACGTCCGTGCCCAGCTCCATGTCGCCGTCGCGGATGTCCAGGCACAGGCCCGAGGCGGTGTTCACGACCTGGGCGTACGTCTCGCCCGGTGGCTTCGGCGGGGGTGGGGCGGGGGAGGTGGGCGGCTTGGAGGACGGCGCCGTCCTCGATGGGCTGGGGCTCTTCGGCGGGGGCGAACTCCTCGTCGGGGAGGGGGATTCAGACGTGGCGGACGGGGACGGCGTGGTCGAGAGCGTCGGCGTCGGCGGCGTAACCGGCGGCCGGGTCGCCGGAGTGCTCACCGAGGCCCCCGCCGACTCCCGCGCCGGTTCACCCCCCTGCGTCAGCAGGAACACCAGCAACGGCGCCAGCGCCACCCCCAGAGCCGCCGAGGCCAGCACGAGACGGCGGGACGGCGGCCAAGTCCCGGCCAGCGCCAGGACCTTGACGCCCTTGGCCGCATCCTCCTTGCTCGCCTCACGGCGCCCGTACGCCGTCCCCGCCCACGGCAGCAGCCCCTCCGCCAGCGCGGTGCGCGGGCTGTCCCGCAGGGCGGACAGCTCCTCGTACGCGGTCGTGCAGTGCGCGCAGTGCGCCATGTGGGCGTGCAGGTCCGGGCTGTCCCGGGGACTGTCCGGCCGTACCGACTCCTCGATCAGGCGGCGGAAGTCCCCGCAGCGCGGATCGTCTGAGGCGGCGAGGCGGGACCGCAGGCAGGCCTGTGCCATGGCCTGGAGGGCCTGCTGGGTGCCGTACACCACGTCCTCGCGTGTGAGGCCGAGGAAACCGGCCGTTCTGTCCGCGGATTCCCGCTCCACCACGCCGTACCAGACGAGCCCCTGGGCGCGGGACGGCAACGACTGGAACGGTCCGAGCAGGGGCGGGACCAGGCCCTCAGAGGTCGCCGTGGTCAGTGCCGTGGTCAGTGCGAGGAGCAGGCCCGCGTCCAGTCCGGCCGACCGTTCGTCGGTGGCCCAGGACGCGGACACCCGCCCGGTCAGCAGCAGGAGCCGGTGCCGCCACGGGACGCCGGGGTCGATGCCGCGGGCCGTCTCGCGGGCCGCGAGTGTGAAGGCCTGCGCGGCCAGCTGCCGTGCCGCGGACTCGCTCGTCGCGCACAGGCGGGCGTAGGCGAGGACCGACGGGCGGTGCCGGGCGCGGAGTTCCTGGAGGGCGAGGTAGGCCGTGGCCGGGTCGGCGCGCAGCAGCTCGGTGAGGCGGGCGTCGGACGCACCCGCGTAGGCGGCGCCCCTGCCGCTTCCCTTACCGCTCCCGCCCCCGCCTCCGACCTCGTCGTCGGTACCGTCGGCCCGAGCCATCCACCCGCCCTCCTCGCGAACCCGCCCCTGACGGACCGGTCAGTCTGTGACGGGTGTGCCCATAGTGGTGGACAGGGTCTCGCCAGGAAAGAGGTTCCCCGGGGTAACTATCGGCTTCCGGACACCGCACAGCGACCCGGCCCACTCCGGGCCGGGTCGCTCAGTCGCCCTCGTCGGCGTCGGCGGGCAGCTCGTCGGCGGCACCCGCCGTCACTCCTCGACAGTCAACCCCTTCCGCAGCCGCACCAGCGTCCGCGACAGCAGCCGCGACACGTGCATCTGCGAGATGCCGAGTTCGTCGCCGATCTCGGACTGGGTCATGTTGGCGACGAAGCGCAGGGAGAGGATCTTCCGGTCCCGGGACGGGAGTTCGGCGATCAGCGGCTTCAACGACTCGACGTACTCGATGCCTTCGAGCCCGTGGTCCTCGTAGCCGATGCGGTCCGCGAGGGCGCCCTCGGTGTCGTCCTCCTCCGGCTGGGCGTCCAGCGAGGAGGCGGTGTACGCGTTCGACGCGGCCATGCCCTCGACGACCTCGTCGTTGGACAGGCCCAGGCGCTCGGCGAGCTCGGTCACCGTGGGCGCCCGGTCCAGCTGCTGGGCCAGTTCGTCACCGGCCTTGGCCAGGTCGAGCCGGAGCTCCTGCAGCCGGCGCGGTACGCGCACCGACCAGGACGTGTCGCGGAAGAAGCGCTTGATCTCTCCGACGATGGTTGGCATCGCGAAGGTGGGGAACTCCACACCTCGGCTGAGTTCGAAGCGGTCGATCGCCTTGATCAGGCCGATCGTGCCGACCTGGATGATGTCCTCCATCGGCTCGCTGCGGGAGCGGAAGCGGGAGGCGGCGAATTTGACCAGGGCGAGGTTGAGTTCGACGAGCGTGTTGCGGACGTACGAGTACTCGTGGGTGCCTTCCTCCAGCGACTCCAGGCGCTCGAAGAGGGTTTTGGACAGGGCCCGTGCGTCCACCGGTCCCACCTCGTCGTACGGGGGGATCTCCGGAAGCCCGGCGAGTACGTCGTCCTGTTCGACTGTGACGTGCGTCGCGTCCTGTTCGACGTCGACGAGAATGTCGTCGCGTACGTCGGTGCGCTCGATGGGATCCAGATGTTCCGGGTGGGATGTCGACGTCGCCTCGTGGGTACGCGATGCGTCGAGCCGGGGTGACATGATGTCCTCCATCGTTCTCGGCATATGGCTGCCGAAGCCAGTTCCGTAGCACTGCGGTGTGCGGCGCCTCCAAAGCCGGCCGTGTCGGGTTACGTGTCCTACTAGCCCTACCCGCTTTCCCGAGCCCGCCGCAAGTGCATTTTGTTCGCAAATGTCCGTTTGCGTGCGATTGTTCGGGTGTCGGAGCGCGTGGGGAAGGCGTAGTGTTCGAGGGCGTCAGTCAGCAGTCACGACGTCGGGAGAGAGAGACGGCATGGACCGCGGGACGGTCGGCAGCGCACAGTCGGGCCGGCTTCTGGTTGAGGTTCGCGAAGAGGGCTCCAGTGCCGTCGTGACCCCGGCGGGTGAGTTGGATCACCACACGGCCGATTTGTTGCGTGAGCCACTCGAGGAATGCCTCGCCAAAGGATTCAGTCGACTGGTGGTCGACTGCTCGCGCCTGGAGTTCTGTGATTCCACCGGCCTGAATGTGCTGCTGGGTGCGCGACTGAAGGCCGAGGCCGCCGGAGGCGGGGTGCACCTGGCGGGGATGCAGCCCGTGGTCGCGCGCGTCTTCGAGATCACCGGGGCGGACGCGGTCTTCACCGTTCACGAGACCGTGGCAGCGGCCCTCGCCGGCGAACCGGGCGGCGTTGACGAAGCCGGCTGAGCCGGTGGATCCGGCCGCGGCCGTGCCGGCCGTTCCCCGCTCCTCCCCCTGTGACCGGCGCTTTCCGGGCGTCACGGCCTTCGTGCCGAATACAGGGGTGTTCTGCCGGTCCGGTCGGGCAGGAGACACCCGTACTGGCTGTCGTGACCGACCGGTCGCAGCGCCTGTCGAGCCGACTGCCGTACTGACCGTGTAGTGAATTTGTCGTGACTTTTTGAATCGTGAACCGGTGAATCGGTGAGGTGAAGCGCTGATGAGCACCACCCGGCCTTACCCGCCGGGCGACCGCGGCCCGGAGCCCAGCGGCGCTTCCGGGGCGTCCGAGGGGGGCGTGCCCGCGATCGGGGCGTCCGTGGAGGACGTGGCCGTGTCGTCGGGGGGACGTCAGGTCCGCAGGTTGAGCTTCGACGGCGAGAGCGGGGTCGTCCCGCTCGCCCGCGACTTCGCCCGCCAGGCGCTGTACGCGTGGGGCTGGCTGCCCGCCGCCACCGCCGACCAGCGGGCCGCCGCCGAGGACGTGCTGCTCGTCGTCTCCGAGCTGGTCACCAACGCCTGTCTGCACGCCGAAGGGCCGGACGAGCTGTGGATCGCCTGCGACAACAAGGTGATCCGCGTCGAGGTCTCCGACAAGGGCACGGGCCAGCCGGCCCCCCGCACCCCGCACCGCGCCGGCCGCCCCGGCGGCCACGGCATGTTCATCGTGCAGCGGCTCTGCCTGGACTGGGGTGTCGTACGCACCCCGGGGGTCGCCGGCAAGACGGTCTGGGCCGAGCTGGGGGCTCCGGCGTAACGCCGACCTAGGGTTACCCGCGGTTCGCGTTTTTCTCCTCACATCACCGAGTGCGCGCCGGATCGCCACACATCCGGCGCGCACTTTGTCTTCCCTCCACAAGGCCCCGGGCGTACCTTGACGGCCGATCTGATGTGCCGTCAGGAAGTCAGGAATGAGGGGACCGTGCCGTGTCGTACCCGAAACGAACCGCCGTGCTCGCCTCCGCCGCGGCCCTGGCCGGCTCGGCGGTGCTGATGGCCGCCCCCGCAGCCCACGCCGAGGTCGTCGACGTCAACTACCAGTGCAAGACCCCGATCGGCGACAAGAGCGCCGTCTCGCCCATCGACATCAAGGCCGTCAAGAGCGGCGGCGGCTACAAGGTCACCATGTCGTGGCAGAAAGGGGTCTCCTCCAGCCCGGTCGAACTCGGCAAGGGCTCGATGAACCCGAGCGCCACCATCAAGCTGGGCGGCGCCGACAGCGGCACCATGACGGTGACCGGCCCGGCCAACCAGGAGGCGATTCCCGCCGACACTCCCATCAAGATCAGCGACTTGACCGGGACGTACACCCCGAAGAAGACCGGCGAGGTCACCTTCACGGCGGGCGTGCTCACCATCAAGGCACTCGGTACGACGACCACGTGCACGCCGACGAACGACCCGGGGCCCTCGCTGACCCTCGACGTGACGGCGGCGGGCGGCGGCGGGGCGCCCCAGAGCGGCTCCGAATCGGGCAGCGACTCCGGCGCCGAACTCCCGCAGACCGGCCCCGAGGACTCCGCGATCGCCCTCGGCACACTCGGCGGAACGGTGCTGCTCGCGGGTGCGGCGGGGGCGCTGTGGCTGACGCGGAGGAATCAGGCGGCGGCGCGGGTGCGCCGCTGAACCGTTCTAGTACGACCTCTGGAGCCGCCGATGCCGCCGATGTCGTCCGCCGCCCGTGTCCTGTGTCCGTCGCTGTTGGGCCCGCTGATCTTGCTGGTCCTGCTGGGTTCCGCCACGACGGCGGTCGCCGCCGACGGGTGGTCCGCCTCGCCCTCCGGCGGCGGCCGGCCGTCCTTCTACGCCGAGGGCGCCCCGGGGAGCGTGCTTCAGGACGCGGTATCCGTGACGAACCGGAACGCCGGGCCGATCACCGTACGGCTGCGGGGCACCGGCGCCCCGATCGTCTTCACGGACCGCACGGTACGGGTCCCCGCCCGCACCCGCGCCGACGTCCCCTTCACGGTGACCGTCCCGGCCGGTGACCGCAGCGCCGAGATCGTCGCGCGCGGCCCGAACGGCGGCGTCCAGCGCGTCGGCCTCCGACTCCGCGTCACCGTCCCCGAACTGTCCGCGCTGACCGTGGAGCACGTCGCCGTCCGCGGCGACCACATCGCGTACGACCTGGTCAACCGCGGTACGACGGCCCTCGTACCGCGGCTCGCGGTGCGCGCGGACGGCCTGCTCGGCCCGGTCCTCGACCGCGCCCCGCGCACCCTCCCCCTCGAACTGCCCCCGGGCCGCCGCGTCCACCTCACCGAACCGTGGCCCGACCGGCCCGCCCTGGACGCGGTCGACGTGCGGCTGACGGTGACGGCGGCGGACGGGGCCGGCGACACGGCGGAGACCTCCGTGCGGTTCGCGCCCTGGGGCGCGGTGGCGGGGGCCGGAGGTGCGGTGGCGGCGGGCGGTTCCTTCATCGCCGTACGACGACGGAGGCGCCGTAGGGACGACGGCGCCGCGCCCGAATCCCCGCGTGTGGAAGACGAGCTGACGGGAGCGACGACGTGAGCGGCAAGGTGCGGATGCGGATTCCGGCGACGCTGGCGATGGTGCTCGCGCTGCTCCTGCTGCCCCTGGGCGGCACTGCCGTGGCGGCGGACGGGCCGAGTGTGAAGCTGTCCAAGTCGCAGGCCGGGACCGGCGGTTCCATCACCGTCACCGGCGACGGCTGGCGGGCGCGGGCGCTGCTGATGATCCTGATCTGCGGGCAGTCCGTGCCGTCGCGGGGCGTGGTCGGCGGCACCAACTCCTGTGCCAACGCGGACGGCCGGGCCGTCACCACCGACGCCGAGGGCCGTTTCAGCCGGAAGCTGCCGGTCGCCGAGCCGCCGGTGCCGTGTCCGTGCGTGGTGCACGTGGCGACGGTGACCGGGGCGAAGGCCGAGGCCGACGCGATCTTCCAGGTCGCCGGGCACGCGGTCGAACCGCTGCCCGCGGAGCCGGCCGGCGGGCGTCTGTCGGTGCTCACCGACACCCGGCTCGACGGCTCGAGCGGGCTGCTGACCTGGTTCGGGGCACCGCCCGCGCGCACCCTCGTCTTCACCGTCGGCAACGTCGGCAGCTCCGCCGTCAAGAACCCGGTGTTCCAGGTCGGCACCTCCCACGGCGTGTTCGCGCCGGAGTGGCAGGAGCAGCAGTGGCGCGGCACGATCCAGCCGGGCCGCAAGGCCCAGATCGAACTGCCGGTCGAGTTGGCGGCCGGAGCGCACGGCGACTACACCGTCTCACTGAAGTACGGCGGGAAGGTCCTCGCCGAGCAGCCCTGGGGCGTGGGGCGGCCCTGGGGCGTGACCCTGTTCTGGATCCTGGTCTGCCTGGTCGTCCCGGCCGCGGTGTTCCGCGCAGGCATGGCGGTGGTGGACCGGGTACGGCCGCGGCGCGCCGGCGGGATCCGGCATCGCGGGCTGCGGCTGCCCGAACTCGCCCTGCGTCTGCCGGGGTTGAAGACGCCCGGCGTGGCCGCTGAGCCGGAGGCCCCCTCTGCCTCGACCCTGCCGTGGTTCACCCCGGACGCCGATCCGGGCACGGCCGGTCGACTCTCCGCGCCGCACGACGACAGCCCGACGAGTCCTACGACTCCCACCAGGAAGGGTTCCACGTGAGCAAGCCAAGGAGAGTCATACCGGTCGGCACAGGGAGAAGAACGGGCGCGGCGGGCGTCGCCCTGATGCTCGGCGGGGCGGGTGTCCTGCTCACTGTGGCCGCGGGGCCCGCCCAGGCCGCCGAGGTGTCGTACGCCACCCGGTGCGTCCCGCCCCCGGCGTCCGGTCTCGGACCCGTCGACGGCACGACCAAGGTGGAGATCACCGCGCCGGCCACCGCGAAGGTGGGCGAGGAGGTGGAGGTGGTGTGGAAGTTCCTCCAGGCCGCCTCGAAGAACCCCGACCTGATCGACCTGCCGGCGAACTCGGTCCAGCCGTCCGGCACGTTGAAGGCGGCCGGAGCGCAGACCGCCGCCGTCGCGATGCAGGGGCCGCGGGAGAACCCCGCGATCCCCAAGGGCGGCGCCATGGTGCTGTCCGACATGAAGGGCAAGCTGAAGCTGACGGCGCCCGGGCAGGTGACGCTGACGCCGGACGCGTACGACATCAACGTCATGTCGACGGACACGAAGTGCGCGCCTACAGGGGCCGTGCAGACGGCGGCGACCATCGACGTGACGGCGGGGGACGGGACGTCCACATCCACACCCACGTCCACGTCCTCGCCGAGCGAGTCCCCCGACCCGACGGGCACGCCTGGCACGCCGAGCGCGTCGGCGAGTGAGAGCGGGGGGAGCGGGGGGAGCGGGGGCTCGGACACGGGCGGTACCGGAGGCGGGGGTGGGCAGACGGACTTCACCGGCAAGGAGGTCCAGGTGCCGTACGCCTGCAAGACGCCCATCGGGGACAAGAACGCGACCTCGCCGGTGCAGATCAACGCCAAGAAGAACGGCGGGAGTTTCGATCTCACGGTGCGGTTCGGGGCGTCGGTGATGGACAGCCCGGCCGACATTCCCAAGGGCTCGGTGAAGCCGTCGATGGAGGTGGTCCTGGGCGGCGCCGACAAGGGCACGGTGCGTGTGGAGGGCCCGGTGAACGACGAGGCCATCAAGTCCGGGGACCCGATCGAGATCCCGGACCTGACGGGTACGTACAAGCCGGGCGCGAGCGGCAGGTCGACGCTGTCGCCGGGTGTCCTGACGGTCGAGGCCCTCGGCACGACCACGACCTGCACCCCGACCAAGTCGGAGGCGTCCCTCACCCTGGACACCGCGGAACAGGCGAGCGGCGCGTCCGGCGGTTCCGCCGGGTCGGGCACATCGGGCGGATCGGGAGGCTCATCGACGTCCGGCGGCCTGGCAGCGACCGGCGCCGAGGACGACGGCACTCTGAAGGCCCTGGGCCTGGTGGCCGGGACGGCGGTCCTGCTGGGCGGGGCGGTGTTCGCGTTCATGCCGGGACGGAGGATGCGCTAGCCCACCCGGGGGCGTGGGGCTGTATCGGTTTGCGGCTCCGTCGCGCGAGCGGGCGGCGAGCAGGCCGGCCCCCGGCTTCGACCTGCGCGCGACCAGTCGCGGACAAGCCGCACCCGCGGACGCGAGCCCGTCCCACGGCGCACCGGCGAGCCGCCCCGAAAGACACGGAGGCCGCTGCAACCCACGCGGATTTGCAGCGGCCCCCGTCGGCCCGGCCCGGTCGGCAGGTGCTAGCGGACGCTGCCCATGAGCTCCTTGACCTTGTTGCGGTACTTCCACACCGCGACACCGGCGATCACGGCGAGCGTGGCCTCCAGGGCCACGATGCCCGTCTTGTTCAGGTCGACGCCGGCGATGGAGAGCAGGCCGGTCGTGGCGTCGCCGGCGGTGACGGCGAGGAACCAGACGCCCATCATCTGCGAGGCGTACTTCGCGGGCGCCATCTTGGTGGTGACCGACAGGCCGACCGGGGAGAGCAGCAGCTCACCGACGGTCTGGACGAAGTAGATCGCCACCAGCCACAGCGCGGCCGCCTTGTGACCGCCCTCGGCGATCGACAGCGGGGCCAGGAAGAGGAAGAAGGACGCGCCGACCAGCACCAGGCCCGAGGCGAACTTCACGATCGTGCTCGGCTCCTTGCCGCGCCGGTTCAGCGCGAGCCAGAACCAGGCGAAGACCGGGGCCAGCGCCATGATCAGCACCGGGTTGACCGACTGGTACCAGGAGACCGGGAACTTCCAGCCGAGGACGCTGTTCTCGGCGGAGGACTCGGCGAAGATCGACAAGGTCGAGCCGCCCTGGTCGTAGATCATCCAGAACACGGCCGCGGCGACGAAGAACCAGATGTACGCGGACATCTTCGACTGTTCGGCGCGGTCCAGCTCCTTGTCGCGCTTGATCCGCACCAGCACCATCAGCGGGATGATCAGGCCGAGCAGGGTCAGCGGGACCAGGATCCAGTTCAGCGTGTAGTGGCCGGAGAAGCCGACGATCGCGTAGGCGACGACGGCGATGCCGGCCCAGATCGCGGCCATGCGCAGCGTCGAGGCCTTCTCGGCGGCGGACAGCGGCTTCGGTACGACGCTGGAGCGGGCGTTCAGGTGCCGGCTGCCGATCAGGAACTGGGTGAGGCCCAGCGCCATGCCGAGCGCGGCGAGGGCGAAGCCCAGGTGCCAGTCGACGTTCTCCCCGACGGTGCCGATGACCAGCGGCGCCGCGAAGGCACCGAGGTTGATGCCCATGTAGAAGACGGTGAAGCCACCGTCACGACGCGGGTCGTCCGGGCCGGAGTAGAGGTGGCCGACCATCGTGGAGATGTTGGCCTTCAGCAGACCCGAGCCGATCGCGACCAGACCGAGGCCGGCGTAGAAGGTGCCGGAGGACGGCAGGGCCAGCGTGAGATGGCCGAGCATGATCACCGCACCGGCCACGGCGACGGTCTTGCGCGGCCCCCAGACCCGGTCGCCGAACCAGCCGCCCGGCATGGCGAGCAGGTACACCAGCGACACGTACACCGAGTAGATCGCGGTCGCCGTGCCCGCGTTCAGGTGCAGGCCGCCCGGAGCCACCAGGTACAGCGGGAGAAGAGCCCTCATGCCGTAGTAGGAGAATCGCTCCCACATCTCGGTCATGAAGAGAGTGGCCAGTCCGCGGGGGTGGCCGAAGAAGGCGGTCTCGGAGCCGGGGGTGTCCGGGGTGACCGAGCCCTTCGTCAGGCTGGACGCCATGGTCGATCCTTGCTGGTCGGTGGGGGCAGCCCGCACACAAAAGAGACCTCCAGTGGCGAATCGCCACCAAAGGTCCCTGTGGTGCTACAGGCGTTCTTTCACCATACGGCAAAGTAATGTCGGAAATGAAAGCGCTTGAGACGGGAATCACAGGAAGTGAAGGAACTGTGCGCCTACTTTCAAAGGCTCCTCCTGGATTCCCACCCCACAGTCATAGGCTCATACCCGAGTAAGAGAGTCCGCTCGGTCCGGCATGTCCAAAGGTAAGAATCACGCTTCCGGATCACACTCCAGCTCTTGTCATAGGCGGACTACCATCACCTCATGACCCGTGTACTGCTCGCCGAGGACGATGCGTCCATCTCGGAGCCGCTGGCCCGCGCCCTGCGCCGGGAAGGGTACGAGGTCGAGGTGCGTGAGGACGGACCCACCGCACTCGACGCCGGAATCCAGGGCGGCATCGACCTGGTCGTGCTCGACCTGGGTCTGCCCGGCATGGACGGCCTGGAGGTGGCCCGTCGGCTGCGCGCCGAAGGCCACACCATCCCGATCCTCATCCTGACCGCGCGCGCCGACGAGGTGGACACCGTCGTCGGCCTGGACGCGGGCGCCGACGACTACGTCACCAAGCCCTTCCGGCTCGCCGAGCTGCTCGCCCGCGTCCGGGCCCTGCTGCGGCGCGGCGCCGCGGAGCCGGCGCAGCCGCCCGCGACGCACGGCGTGCGCATCGACGTCGAGTCGCATCGGGCGTGGATGGGTGACGAGGAGCTTCAGCTCACCGCCAAGGAATTCGATCTGCTGCGGGTTCTTGTGCGGGATGCCGGGCGGGTGGTCACGCGTGACCAGCTGATGCGGGAGGTCTGGGACACGACGTGGTGGTCGTCGACCAAGACGCTGGACATGCATATCTCCTGGCTGCGGAAGAAGCTGGGGGACGACGCGGCTAATCCTCGGTACATCGCCACTGTGCGTGGGGTGGGGTTCCGCTTCGAGAAGAGCTAGCGCCGTCCTGGCTTGGGTGGGTTCGCGGGTGCGGGCCGTGTGTGGCTGGTCGCGCAGTTCCCCGCGCCCCTTGAGGCGTCGTCCACACTGGTCGTTGTAAAGCCACTGCCCGGAGGGCCCCCGTGCGTCGCCGTCTCATCCAGTCCACCCTCGCTGTCGTGCTCGTGGTCATCGCTGTCTTCGGTGTCTCCCTCGTCATCGTCGAGACCCGCACCATCAGCAACAGCGCCCAGGAACGCGTGGACCTGGAGGCCGCGCGGCTGGCCAGCATCGTGGACAGCCGGCTTCTCGGTGCGGGGACCGTCGACGCCGAGGTTCTCCAGGACCAGGTCACGAGCGAGCGGTTCGCCGTGATCCGGATTCCGGGGGAGCCGCCCATCGAGGTCGGCTCCCGACCCAGCGGTGACGTCATTCGCGGCGAGGCCAAGGGTGAGCAGGGCGAGACGGTCGTCATCGAGGAGCCGCGCTCCTCGGTGACCCGCGAGGTCGGCCGTACGCTGCTGATCATCGGGCTGGTGGCGCTGCTCGCGGTGATCGCCGCGGTGCTGCTGGCGATCCGCCAGGCCAACCGGCTCGCCTCCCCGCTCACCGACCTCGCGGAGACCGCCGAGCGCCTCGGCTCGGGCGACCCGCGCCCCCGGCACAAGCGCTACGGCGTCCCCGAGCTGGACCGGGTCGCCGACGTCCTGGACTCCTCCGCCGAGCGCATCGCCCGCATGCTCACCGCGGAACGCCGGCTCGCCGCCGACGCCTCCCACCAGCTGCGTACGCCCCTCACCGCCCTGTCCATGCGGCTGGAGGAGATCACCCTCACCGATGACCCGGACACGGTGAAGGAGGAGGCCACCATCGCGCTGACCCAGGTGGAGCGCCTGACGGACGTGGTCGAGCGGCTGCTGACGAACTCCCGCGACCCTCGCACCGGCTCCGCCGTCACCTTCGACCTCGACGAGGTCATCCAGCAGCAGCTCGCCGAGTGGCGCCCCGCCTACCGCAACGTGGGCCGGGCCATCGTGAGCTCCGGCAAACGGCACCTGGAGGCGGTCGGCACGCCGGGGGCGGTCGCGCAGGTGCTGGCCGCGCTGATCGAGAACTCCCTCATGCACGGCGGCGGCACGGTCGCGCTGCGCACCCGCGTCACCGGCAACCAGGCCGTCATCGAGATCACGGACGAGGGGCCCGGCGTTCCCGCCGACCTCGGGGCACGGATCTTCGAGCGCGCGATCAGCGGCCGCAACTCCACGGGCATCGGCCTGGCGGTGGCCCGTGACCTCGCGGAGGCCGACGGGGGACGCCTGGAGATGCTCCAGGCCCAGCCGCCGGTGTTCGGACTGTTCCTGTCGCGCACGCCGGTGAGGACGTCGTCGGCGGAGAGCTCGGAGCCGACGGTCCGCTGACCGATCGCCGACCGATCGCCGACCGCCCGCTACGGCACGCGCTGCTTGGGGCGCGGCTTCTTCGCCTGCGCCTCCAGGATCGACTCCGCGCTCGCCACCGCCTCCTTGGCCGGCAGCGCGCGGAACACCCACGTGCGGTACGACCAGAAGCGGAACAGCGTCGCGACGCCGATGCCGACGAACTTGAAGATGTTGCTCTGCAGCGAGCTGTCCCAGCCGAAGCCGTACGTCGCCGTGTAGAGCACGCCGTTCTCGATCACCAGGCCGACCGCGCTGAACAGCAGGAACAGAGTGAGTTCCTTGGTGCGGCCGCTCTTGTCGCGGTCCCGGTAGGTGAAGTAGCGGAAGCCGAGGTAGTTGAAGACGATCGCGACGATCGTGGCTATGACACTCGCCCGCACCACCTGGAGGTCGGTCACATGCCGTACCAGGTTGAACACGAGGAGGTTGACCAGGACGCCCGCTCCGCCCACCGCACCGAACTTGGCGGCCTCGCGCGTCAGCCGGTCGAGCCGCTCCCGCGCCGCGGTGCGGGGTGCTTTGGGCACCGTACGGAGCCCTTTGGAACCATGTTCCATGCCTGTCCAGGCCCCCGTCCGGTCGGTTTCGTCAACCCAGCCATGCTAACCACCCCCCTTCCGTGATCGCCTGTGGACGGGCTCGCAGGTCCGCGAACACGGGCCCGGACGTCCGGAAAGACGGCCCCCGATGTCCGGAAAGGCGGGTCCGCGGCACGGGAAATCGGCCACTGTGGCGCGGCCGATACCCTAGGGGCGTGACGTTCCCGGTAGTCGGCATGGTCGGCGGGGGGCAGCTCGCTCGTATGACACACGAGGCGGGCATCCCGCTCGGCATCAGGTTCAAGCTCCTCAGTGACACCCCTCAGGATTCCGCGGCGCAGGTGGTGAGCGATGTCGTCATAGGCGACTATCGCGACCTCGGCACGCTGCGCGAGTTCGCGAGGGGCTGCGACGTGATCACCTTCGATCACGAACATGTACCCACCGAGCACCTTCGGGCGCTGGAGGCGGAGGGCATACCCGTCCGCCCCGGCCCGGACGCGCTCGTGCACGCCCAGGACAAGGGCGTGATGCGCGCGAAGCTCGACGCGATCGGGGTGCCGTGCCCGCGGCACCGCATCGTGAGCGACCCGGCCGACGTCGCCGCGTTCGCGGCCGAGGGCGACGGCTTCCCCGTCGTTCTGAAGACCGTCCGCGGCGGCTACGACGGCAAGGGCGTGTGGGTCGTCGACAACGTGGCGGAGGCCGAGGACCCCTTCCGCGCCGGCGTGTCCGTGCTCGCCGAGGAGAAGGTCGACTTCGTCCGGGAGCTGGCCGCCAACGTCGTACGCTCCCCGCACGGCCAGGCCGTCGCCTACCCCGTCGTCGAGTCTCAGCAGGTGGGCGGCGTCTGCGACACGGTCATAGCGCCCGCCCCCGACCTCGACCAGGACCTGGCGCTCAGGGCCGAGCAGATGGCTCTGACCATCGCCAAGGAGCTGGGCGTCGTCGGCCACCTCGCCGTGGAGCTGTTCCAGACCCGCGACGGCCGCATCCTCGTCAACGAGCTCGCCATGCGCCCGCACAACTCCGGCCACTGGACCCAGGACGGCGCGATCACGTCCCAGTTCGCCAACCACGTCCGGGCCGTGCTCGACCTGCCCCTCGGCGACCCGCGCCCGCGTGAGCGGTGGACGGTCATGGTCAACGTCCTCGGCGGCGACTTCCCGGACATGTACTCCGCGTACCTGCACTGCATGGCCCGCGACCCTCAGCTGAAGATCCACATGTACGGCAAGGACGTGAAGCCCGGCCGCAAGGTGGGCCACGTCAACACCTACGGCGACGACCTGGACGACGTGCTGGAGCGCGCCCGTCACGCTGCCGGCTACCTGAGAGGCACGATCACCGAATGAGCCCCGTTGTTGGCATCGTCATGGGGTCGGACTCCGACTGGCCCGTCATGGAGGCCGCCGCCAAGGCCCTCGACGAGTTCGAGATCGACTACGAGGTCGACGTCGTCTCCGCGCACCGCATGCCGCGCGAGATGATCACGTACGGCGAGCAGGCCGACGAGCGCGGCCTGAAGGTGATCATCGCGGGTGCGGGCGGCGCTGCCCACCTGCCCGGCATGCTCGCGTCCGTGACCCCGCTGCCGGTGATCGGCGTGCCCGTGCCCCTGAAGCACCTCGACGGCATGGACTCGCTCCTGTCCATCGTGCAGATGCCGGCCGGTGTCCCGGTCGCCACCGTCTCCGTCGCCGGCGCGCGCAACGCGGGCCTGCTCGCGGCCCGGATCCTGGCGGCGGGCGACGACGAACTCCTCGCCCGGATGCGGGAGTTCCAGCAAGAGCTGAACGACCAGGCCACCGAGAAGGGCAAGCGCCTGCGCGCCAAGGTCGAGGGGTCGGGCAACGGCTTCGGCTTCGGGAAGTGACGGCTGCCATGACCTCTGTGGAGGCAGCCCGGGAACTCCTCGCCGAGTTCCCGATCGTCGACGGCCACAACGACCTGCCCTGGGCGCTGCGCGAACAGGTCCGCTACGACCTCGACGCCCGCGACCTCGCCACCGACCAGAGCGCCCATCTGCACACCGACCTGGGGAGGTTGCGCGCGGGCGGCGTCGGCGCGCAGTACTGGTCGGTGTACGTGCGGGCGGATCTGCCGGACGCGGTGCCGGCCACGCTGGAACAGATCGACTGTGTACGGCAGTTGCTGGCACGCCACCCGAAGGACCTGCGCCCCGCGCTGACGGCGGCCGACATGGAGGCGGCGCGCGCGGAGGGCCGTATCGCCTCGTTGATGGGCGCGGAGGGCGGCCACTCCATCGCCGACTCCCTCGCCACACTACGGGCGTTGTACGCCCTCGGCGTCCGCTACATGACCCTCACCCACAACGACAACGTGGCCTGGGCGGACTCCGCGACCGACAAGCCGGGCGTCGGCGGCCTGTCGGCCTTCGGCCGTGAGGTCGTGCGGGAGATGAACCGGGAGGGCATGCTGGTCGACCTCTCGCACGTGGCGGCGACGACGATGCGGGACGCGCTGGACGCGACGAGCGCCCCGGTGATCTTCTCCCACTCCTCCTCGCGGGTCGTCTGCGACCACCCGCGCAACATCCCGGACGACGTCCTGGAACGCCTCCCCGCGAACGGCGGCGTCGCGATGGTCACGTTCGTCCCGAAGTTCGTGCTCCAGGCGGCGGTCGACTGGACGGCGGCGGCCGACGAGAACATGCGCGCGCACGGCTTCCACCACCTCGCCACGACCCCCGAGGCGATGAAGGTGCACCGCGCCTTCGAGGAGCGGCACCCGCGCCCGGTCGCGACGGTCTCGACGGTGGCCGACCACCTGGGCCACATGCGCGAGGTGGCCGGCATCGACCACCTCGGCATCGGCGGCGACTACGACGGCACGGCCTTCACCCCGGACGGCCTGGGCGACGTCTCCGGCTACCCGAACCTGATCGCGGAACTCCTGGACCGAGGCTGGTCCAAGCCCGACCTGGCCAAGCTGACCTGGCAGAACGCGGTACGGGTCCTGGGTGCGGCGGAGGACGTGGCCCGCGACCTTCAGACGACGCGGGGGCCGTCCAACGCGACGATCGAGTCACTGGACGGCTGATCACCCAGGGCGGGGTAGTCGGTGTAGCCGACGGCCCCGCCCGTGTACATCATGTACCGGTCCCGCACCTGGTTGAGCGGCGCGCCGAGACGCAGGCGCTCCATCAGGTCGGGGTTGGCGAGGAACGGGCGGCCCAGCGCGATCAGGTCGGCGCCCGCGGCCAGCAGACGACCGGACGCGTGGCCGACCGTGGCCACCGACAGTTCGTCGGGCAGCACCGGGTTGGCGATGAGCGTGCCCGGCCACTGAGCGCGGATCCGCCGGAACAGGGGCGCGTCCGGGTCGGCGTGCACGATGTGCAGATAGGCGAGCCCCAGATCCCCGAGCGCCGCGATCAGCGCGAGGTGGACGGCGTCGGTGTCGCCCTCCTCGATCTGGATGCCGTTGACCGTGTTCGCGGGGGAGATGCGCACCCCCACGCGGTCGGGCCCGATCGCCTCGGCGACCGCCCGCACCACCTCCACCACGAACCGGATCCGCCCGGCCACCGAGCCGCCGTAGGCGTCCGTGCGGCGGTTGGTGTTGCGGGCCAGGAACTGGTGAAGGAGATGACCGTTCGCGGAGTGCACCTCCACTCCCTCGAAGCCGGCGTCCAGGGCGTTCCGGGCGGCGGTCGCGAAGTCGGCGACCGTGGAGCGGATGTCGTCGAGGGTCATCTGCCTCGGGACCACGGCCGGCTGATGACCGTCCGGCGTGAAGATCGTCTCCGGGAGCGGTAGCGGCGACGGCGCGACCGGGGTGTGCCCGCTGGTCGCGGGATGGCCCACCCGGCCCCCGTGCTGGAGTTGCAGGAACATCCGGCCGCCCGCCGACCGCACCGCGTCGGTGACGCGTCGCCAGCCGGTCACGTGTGCCGGGGTGTGGATCGCGGTGATGTTCGGGTACGTCTGCCCGACCGCGTTCGGCGTCGATGCCTCGGCGATGATCAGGCCGGCGGAGGCGCGCTGGGTGTAGTAGGTGGCCATGAGCGGCGTTGGAGTGCCGTCGGTCGCTGCCCTGTTCCGGGTGAGGGGGGCCATGACCAGACAGCTGGGGAGATCCAGGCAACCGAGGGGGACGGGTTCGAAGAAGCCTGTTGTCTGTGTCTCTGTTACCTGCGTCTTCGTTGTCTGCGTCATGACCGCACGGTAGAACTTCACATCAGTGTCAGATTCAAGCCCGCGAACCGGAGGCCATCGTGCGGATCGGCGAACTGGCCCGGCGCACCGGTGTGAGCGAGCGGTCGCTGCGTTACTACGAGCAGCAGGGGCTGCTGGTGGCCGACCGTACGCCCGGTGGACACCGCGACTACCCGGAGGCCGCCGTCGACCGGGTCATCCGGATCCAGGAGCTGTTCGCCGCCGGGCTGCACAGCAGCAAGATCGCGCAGTTGCTGCCCTGCATGCGGGACGCCGACGGCGGTCCGTCCACCGTCGCCACGCCGAAACTCGTCGCCGACCTCACCGAGGAACGCGCCCGTATCGACCGGATGATCGCTGACCTGATGCGGTCCCGGGACGCCCTCGACGAGGTGATCGACGCGGCGCAGGGTCGCTGAACCGGCCTACCCCCGAACGCCCCGCCCACCAGGCAGGCCCTCCGGGCCCCGTGCGACGGTGACCGTACTTCGGATCACGACGTACGGAGCCCCGTCATGGCAGACCTCCAGGACGACCTGCACACCACCCCCGAGGCCGAAGAGCTCGACGACCTGCCGGAGCCCCTGCCCGCCGACCTCTTCCCGACAGCCCCTGTCGCCGACCCGGACGCCTCCCCACTGGAACGGGCCCGCGCCATCCTGGCCGCCTACCCCGTCGCCGACGGCTACAGCGGGCTGCCCTGGGCCCTGCGGCACCTGCCCTGGTTCGACCTGGAGCTCGGTGAGAGCGCCGTCGACACGGACGTACCGCGGCTGCGCGAGGGTCACGTCGGTGCGCTGCTGTCGTCTCTGCACCTGCCCGAGGGGCTCGCCGGCGACCGGGCCGTCGGTGCCACGCTGGAGCAGCTGGACCTGGTGAAGACGGTCGTGCGCACGCACCCCGAGGGGCTGCGCCTCGCCTACTCCGCCGGCCAGACCACCGACGTACGCAACTGCGGCCGCGTCGCCGTCCTGCTCGGCCCCGCCGGAGCCGCCGCCCTCGGCGACTCCCTCGGCATCCTGCGCTCCTTGCACGCCCTCGGCCTGCGCGTCCTCACCCTGTCGGGCGTGTCCTGGGCGAGTGAGGCCGGGCTGACCCGCTTCGGCGAGGAGGTCCTGAGGGAGATGAACCGGCTCGGCGTCCTCGCCGATCTCTCCGGCACCTCCGCGGAGACGATCCGCCGGACGCTCGCGGTCTCCAAGGCGCCGGTGCTGTGCACCCGCTCCGCCGCCCGCGCCCTGCGCCCCCACCCGTCGAACCTCCCTGACGACCTGCTCGCCGAGCTGGGCCAGGCCAAGGGCCTGTGCATGGTGCCGCTGACCGCCGAGCAGACCGGCGCGACCGTCCGGGACGTCGCCGACCACCTCGATCACGTACGCGCGGTCGCGGGCCCGGAGTGTGTGGGCCTGTCCGGCACCTACGACGCCGGCACCGCCCACCCTCAGGAGCTCGGCGACGCCTCCTGCTACCCGAACCTCGTCGCCGAGCTGCTGCACCGCGGCTGGACCGACGTCGACATCGCCCAGCTGACCTGGGCCAACGTCCAGCGCGTCCTGCGCGAGGCCGACTTCACCGCCCGCGCGGCCCAGCAGCGCCGGGAGCCGTCCACGGCGAAGATCGCGGAGCTCGACGGGTAGACAGCCCCAGGGGACCTAGAGCGGGTCGATCCGGCAGAGGCAGAACGGGTGGCCCGCCGGATCGGCGTACACCTGGAAGTCCTTCTTCTCCCGGTCCTCCAGGTCCAGCGGGCGCGCGCCCAGCGCCAGGACCTTCTCGTGGGCCGCGTCGATCTCCTCCCACGTGGTTCCGGCGTCGAAGTCGATGTGGAACTGCTGCGAGTTCCGGTCGGCGCGCGGCCACTCCGGTGGGGTGAAGCCCGGCGCCCGCTGGAAGGCGAGCCGGGGCCCGTCCGGAATCCGCAGGACGACCCAGTCGTCGTCCTCGGCCTCGGGCGTGCCGCCGCCGACCTGCGCGTAGAAGGCGGCGAGTGCGGGCGGGTCGGGACAGTCGAGGACGACGGAACGGAAACGTGCCACGCGTGCCATGGGATCCTCCCGAATCAGCGGACGGTCGACAGACGGTCGGTGGGTGATCAGCCGGCGCACAGACAGAACGGGTGCCCCGCCGGGTCCGCGTAAATCCGGAAGGTCCGCGAGCGGTCCTCCGTGTCCAGCGGCTTCGCGCCCAGCGCGAGCACCTCCTTCTCGGCCGCGTCCAGGTCCGCCACGTCCAGATCCAGATGGAACTGCTGCGAGTGGTCGGGTGAGGGCCACTTCGGCGGTACGAACCCGGGGGCGGCCTGGAACGCCAACGTCTGGCCGTCGGGCAGCTTCAGGTCCACCCACTCTCCCTCGTCCTCGACGGTGCCGCCGAGCACATCGGCGTAGAAGCCGGCGAGGGCGCGAGGGTCGGGACAGTCCAGGACGACGGAACCCAGCTTGGCGAGAGCCATGACTTCCTCCTCGAAGTCGTCGGTTACCTGTAGATGCGGGTAACCAGTAACGGTTACTGCATGCTCCCGCATTGGGGGTAACGTCGCAAGGGAATTCGGAGGTGGCGCACAGACATGAGCGAGAGATCGCCGGCCCCGGGAGCCCTCGCCCTGGTCGAGTCCCTGGTGAACACGCTGGACGTCGAGTCGGGCGCCGACGCGCTCGACACGGCGGACGGCCGGGCGCCTTTCGGGCTGGCGGAGGACGAGGTCCCGGCCGCCCGGGAGCTGCGCGAGTCGCTGCGCGCGACCCTGCTCGCGCACGCGGGCCACCCGCCGCACCGGGCGGTCACCCCGCTGGGGGAGCTGCTGACGGCGGCTCCGCTGCTGGTGAGGGTCGACGCGGGCGACGGATCGGCCGCCCTCGCCCCCGCCGACGAGGGCCCTCTGCTCTCCCGCGTCGCCGCCGCCGTCGCCGAGGCGCTGGTCGCGGGCACCTGGTCACGCCTGAAGGCCTGCGAGGCCGCCGACTGCTACTGGGCGTACTACGACCGCAGCCCGGCCGGCCGCGGCCGCTGGTGCTCGATGCGGGTCTGCGGGTCCCGCGCGAAGATGCGCCGCTACCGGGCGAAGGACTGACCCACGCCTCCTCCTTCCCGTGCCAACTCCCACGCGGACTCCCATATGGCGCCGCCGCCCGGGAGCCGACCAGCAGCAGGCACAGCACCGCGACACCGGCGACGATGCCGGCCAGGACGAGGAGCGGATCGAGCGGGCGGGCCGTGGAGGCGGTGGTCTGCGTCGGGGCATCTGCGATGCCTGAGGTGACGGAGACGCCTGCGGTGCCTGCGGTACGGCCGCGTCGGGGGCGGTCGCGGACGGCGACGAGGACGGCGTACGCGTCGCCGGTCGCCTGTCCGCCCGCCGTGGCGCCCTCACGCGAACTCCGCCGCTACGAGCAGCCGCAGCCGGGTGGCCGGGCGCCGCCACGGCAGCCGGAACCCGGTGGCGCGGCGCAGCAGCCGGGCGGTCCCCACGACGAGCAGCCGGTCGTCGGTGCGGTCGACCACGCGGAGGTGGAGCAGGGCGGGGAAGGCGGTGCCGTTCAGGTGGAGGTCGGCGGTGAGATGGAGACGGCCGCCGGTCTCGGCGACGTCGACGCGCTCGGAGCCGAGCGCGGCCTTCAGGGGCCTGCCGTCGAACTCGTAGCGGAAGAAGGGCTCTGCGGCGTCGTCGGGCACCGTGAGGGAGGCGTCGGCGAGGCGGACCCGACGGCGCAGGGTCGGCAACGGGCCGTATCAGGCGGTGAGTTCGACGAGGGAGCGGCCGGGGGCCACGGAGTACCGGCCGGGCAGGGGCAGTTGACCGAGCAAGTTCTGGGACTCGGGCGGGGGCGGGACGGTGGGCAGGGTGACGGTCGTCATCCCGGTCTCCTTGGAATGCGGTTCCCGAAGCGTGGCGATGGTGTGGAGAATGGAGCGGGTGCCGCTCCGGCCGGCTGAGCCCCGGCCGGAGCGGCGTCCACCTCTGCCGCGGGCCGCGTCAGCAGTTGTCGGTGAGGAAGTCCGTGGTGGGCGTGAGCATCTGCCCGGCCCAGACGGGCCGTGGAGGCGTACAGGAAATATCCGTATTCTCGCGCGTTTCTTCACCGAACCGCGCGAGAATTCCCGGGGTAATGCCAAACCCACCGTCAATTCACGGAATTCCGACCGAATTCCGGAACTGGCTCTGCTCAGGCGGTCGGCCGCCCCATCGCCCGGTAGGTCCATCCGGCCTTCCGCCACAGCGCGGGGTCGAGGGCGTTGCGCCCGTCCAGGATCAACCGGGTCGCCGCGACCTCGCCGAGCGCCGCCGGGTCCAGCTCGCGGAACTCCCGCCACTCCGTCAGATGCAGTACGGCGTCCGCGCCCCGCACCGCCTCGACGGCGGTGTCGGCGTACCCGAGCGTCGGGAAGATACGGCGGGCGTTGTCCATGCCCTTCGGGTCGTACACCGTGACCTGGCCGCCCTGGAGGTGGATCTGCCCGGCGACGTTGAGCGCGGGCGAGTCCCGGACGTCGTCCGAGTCCGGCTTGAAGGTCGCGCCGAGCACGGCGATCCGCTTGCCCAGGAAGGGCCCGCCGCCCAGCGCATGCCGCGCCAGCTCCACCATCTGCCCGCGCTGGCGCATGTTGATCGAGTCGATCTCGCGCAGGAAGGTCAGCGCCTGGTCGGCGCCCAGCTCGCCGGCCCGCGCCATGAAGGCGCGGATGTCCTTGGGCAGACAGCCGCCTCCGAACCCGATCCCGGCCCGCAGGAACTTCTTCCCGATCCGGTCGTCGTATCCGATGGCCTCGGCCAGCTTGGCGACATCGCCTCCGGAGGCCTCGCACATCTCCGCCATGGCGTTGATGAAGGAGATCTTGGTCGCCAGGAACGAGTTCGCGGAGGTCTTCACCAGCTCGGCGGTCGGGAAGTCGGTGACCACGAAGGGAGACCCCTCCGTGATCGGCGTGGCGTACACCTCCCGCAGCAGCTCCTCGGCCCGCTCGCTGCGCACACCCACCACGATCCGGTCCGGATGCAGCGTGTCCTGCACGGCGAAGCCCTCGCGCAGGAACTCCGGGTTCCAGGCCAGCTCGGCGTCCTCGCCGGCCGGGGAGTTGTCTGCGAGGTAGCGGGCCAGCCGGTCGGCGGAGCCCACCGGGACGGTCGACTTGCCGACGACGAGGGCGGGACCGGTCAGGTGCGGGGCGAGGGAGGCGAGGGCGGAGTCGACGTACGACATGTCGCAGGCGTACTCGCCGTGGCGTTGCGGGGTGTTCACGCACAGGAAGTGGACGTCGCCGAACGCGGCCACCTCCGCCCAGTCCATGGTGAACCGCAGCCGCCCGCTGGCGCCCTCGATCCCGGCGACGTGCTTGCGCAGCAGGTCCTCCAGCCCCGGCTCGTACATCGGGACCTCGCCCCGCTGGAGCTTCTCGATCTTCTCCGGGACGACGTCGAGCCCCAGCACCTCGAACCCGAGCTCGGCCATGGCCGCGGCGTGCGTGGCGCCGAGGTAGCCGGTGCCGATCACGGTGATCTTGAGGCTCATGGGGTGCTCCAGGGGACGGCGTGGTGCGGGGTGGCACGTGTGGGGGCGCGCGGGAAGAGCATAGTCGGGGCATGGCAAAGCCCCTTGACGGGCAACTTTCCCGCTGTCGCCAAGCTCACGTATCACTCCCGTGGGCGGGCCTCTAAAATTTGAGTTACTTAACGGTAATTAGCGCCAGTACCGCAGCGTCTTTGGAGCGTGAGAGACCTTGGCCGGATCGGCTGACTTCGACCTGTACCGCCCGTCCGAGGAGCACGACATGCTCCGCGACGCCATCCGCTCGCTGGCCGAGGCGAAGATCGCGCCGTACGCCGCGGCGGTGGACGAGGAGGCCCGCTTCCCGCAGGAGGCGCTGAACGCCCTGGTCGCCAACGACCTGCACGCCGTCCACGTCCCCGAGGAGTACGGCGGCGCGGGCGCGGACGCGCTGGCCACGGTGATAGTGATCGAGGAGGTGGCGCGAGTCTGCGCGTCCTCCTCTCTCATCCCCGCGGTGAACAAGCTGGGCTCGCTCCCGGTGATCCTCTCCGGCTCGGAGGACCTCAAGAAGAAGTACATGACCCCGCTCGCCAAGGGCGACGGGATGTTCTCGTACTGCCTCTCCGAGCCGGACGCGGGCTCGGACGCGGCCGGCATGAAGACGAAGGCGGTCCGCGACGGCGACCACTACGTCCTCAACGGCGTGAAGCGCTGGATCACGAACGCGGGCGAGTCGGAGTACTACACGGTGATGGCCGTGACCGACCCCACGAAGCGCTCGAAAGGCATCTCGGCGTTCGTGGTCGAGAAGTCGGACGAGGGTGTCTCCTTCGGCGCCCCCGAGAAGAAGCTCGGCATCAAGGGCAGCCCGACCCGCGAGGTCTACCTGGACAACGTTCGCATCCCCGCGGACCGCATGATCGGCGATGAGGGCACGGGCTTCGCCACGGCGATGAAGACCCTGGACCACACCCGCATCACGATCGCCGCGCAGGCGCTGGGCATCGCGCAGGGCGCGCTGGACTACGCGAAGGGCTACGTCCAGGAGCGCAAGCAGTTCGGCAAGCCGATCGCCGACTTCCAGGGCATCCAGTTCATGCTCGCCGACATGGCCATGAAGATCGAGGCGGCCCGCCAGCTGACGTACGCGGCGGCGGCGAAGTCCGAGCGCGGCGACTCCGACCTCACGTTCCAGGGTGCGGCGGCGAAGTGCTTCGCGTCGGACGTGGCGATGGAGGTGACGGTGGACGCGGTGCAGTTGCTGGGTGGGTACGGGTATACGCGGGACTACCCGGTGGAGCGGATGATGCGGGACGCGAAGATCACGCAGATATACGAGGGCACGAACCAGGTTCAGCGGATCGTTATGGCGCGGAACCTGCCGTAAGCTGCGCCGACTGTCTCAACTGTCTTTCGTCGCCCTCCGCCTGGCCTTGAGGCGGAGGGCGATGTGCGTATACCTCGGGGTGCTGTCACTGGTGCAGCTCAAACCAGGTGACTTTCCCGGCTCCACTTTGACAGTGGACGTGCACGGTCGCGGGGCCGGCGGCGTGACGGTACGCGTTGCCGCACAGCTCGCTGGTCAGCAGCTCTGCGGTGTCGGCGAGGCCGGGGAGGCGGTGGCGCGTGAGGATCGAGCGGACGGTGCTGCGGGCGACGCCGGAGCTGGTGGCGTGGTGGGGGGAGGGTGAGGCGGTACTCCCAGGGGTCGTCGGGTGGTCGGGGTGGGGGGTTGCTCATCGTTGAACTCCCTTTCACTAGATGACAGTTGAGGCAGGCCTGTTTCACGCGGTGGCGCCGTCGCCCTCCGCATGGAGTGCGGTGGCGGTGCTCTTCCGGGGCCGTGAGGAGGCGTGGGGAGCGCTCTACTGTCGAAGGTAGAAGTGGGATGTTCTGAGGTGCAACATTCTGGAGTGGCTTCACTCGACCGTGTGACTAGACGGTCGAAGCCCTCGACGAAAGACTCAACTCGCCTCACCAGCAAGGGAGTCCAGATGCCACCCAGGAGATACCCGACCGTCAGACAGAAGCGCCTGGGAGCGGAGCTGCGCAGACTGCGAGAGGCAGCCGGCCTGTCCGGAGAGAGGGCCGCCGAGATCCTTGAATGCAGCAAGGGAAAGATCAGCCGTGTCGAGACCGGCATGAGCGGCATCCGTATCGCGGAACTGAAGGCCCTGCTCCAGGCGTACGGCGTGGACGACGACGAACTCGTCCAGGCGCTGGTGGAGATGGCACGCGAGGGCCGCAGGCGGAACTGGTGGAACCAGTACGAGAGTGTTCTGCCTCCAGGATTCGCCGACCTCGCGGAGTTGGAGTCGAAGGCGCTGAGCCTGCACTCCTGGGAGACGATCCTGGTCCCTGGCCTTCTACAGACCCCCGGCTACATGCGTGTCCTCTTCCAACGAGGCCGACTTGAGCCTCCCGAGGGCGAGGTGGAGTCCCACGTGCGCGGACGGATGCACCGCCAGCAGATCCTGTACGACGGCGACGAGCCGGAACTGTGGTTCGTGCTCTACGAGGCCGTGCTGCACGCGAAGTTCGGCGGCCCGGACGTCATGCGGGAGCAACTGCTGCACCTGACGCAGATGGCACAACGCGACCACGTGACAGTGCAGGTGCTGCCGTACACGACCGAGTCCCACCGAGGAGTGAACGGCCCCTTCGGGATTGTCGGCATGCCGGATCCCGGCATGGACGTGGTGCGGTCGGCAACTGCTCTGTCGTCCTTGTACATTCAGGATGACACCCAAGTAGCCGCCTATAAACTGATGTTCGATCAGTTGAGGGCGGTAGCCCTCGGCCCAGGACCGTCGCTCGAGCTCATACGGGATGTGGCTGAGCGGCTCCGATACTGAGCGAGGTGCAGGTGCCCGAGCCCGTGTGGCAGAAGTCCAGCTTCTCCGGCGACGACGCGAGCACGGACTGCGTGGAAGTCGCCGTAGCCTCCAGCGGAGAGGCGATGCTGCTGCGCGAGTCGGATGAGTCGGGTGCTGTACTCCACGTCAGGCCTGCCTCCCTGCGTGCGCTGCTGAGCGCCTTCAAGGCTTCGTCTACCTGAGGGGGCAGGCCAGTTCGGGAGCGGCCCGGTTCGGAGAGCAGGTCACCAGAGCCAGGGACAAGTACGAGGGATGTTCCAGATAGAAGCCAAGTGACACATCACCGCCCCACCCCAGCCGCTCCGCCGCCGAGTTGACGAGTCTCGCCATATGGGCAATGTCGCGCTCCGCCCCGTAGGCGAACCGGGGCGTGTACTCGACGAGCCGTTCAGCCAGCCACGCGGCTGCCTCTCTCGGCTCGTCCCACGTGCCTCGCACCAGCGTTCGCGGCTTGACGAGCCAGTAGGCCGTCTCCAGTGGCGGCAGGTCCACTACGGGGAACTCCGCTACCACTTCCCTGTACCGCTGGATCAGTTCCGGCTTGCTGTCAACCGGAGGCGGCTCGGGATGCGGAAGCCGCCGTAGGGCCTCATTGTCGAAACGCTCTTTCGGGCCGGTCCACAGGTAGCCGTGATGGTGCACCAGTCGTTCCCGTTCGATGTTGGCCGGCGAGGGAGAAGGGTCAGACGGACAGACCGAACCGCGCCGGGTCGATTCCGGCCGCGTCCAGTTCCTCCGTGGTGAACCGCAGCGGCTCTGCGTCTGGCCGCTTGCTGTCACCGAGAGCCCAGGCGTTGTCGCCGATCCGGGCCAGGGTCACGCACCCCTCGGTGCACGGACCGCCGCACGCTTTCACGAACGAGGTCCCGTCGAAGTCGAGCGTGTACAGGTCACTTCCGGGGCCTTGGCCGGATTCCCGCTACCGCCCAGTGCAGCGTCAGCACTCGCACGGGGGCCACTGGTTGGTCATCAGGGGCGCGGGGCCATCCGTTGCGAATACGTTCCGTTCGGGCTCCCATGTCCGCCCGGCGTCGCGAGACACCCGCAGCGTCAGCAAGGGCCGGTCGGCGAAGACTCCGGAATCCTGTCCGTTGCTCATGGCGCATGCGCTGCGTCTTTCGGCTCCGGAGGTAGTTCCGTAAGTCCGTATCCCTGAGGCTTCTGGGTGCCCGCCATCGGTCCTCCCCAATTTTCGTGACCTAGTCATGATCGGGCACGTTCAGGGGTACGCCCAGCTTTATTGGTGTTGTCGGGTAAAGATCATGACCGGAATTGGCGAGCCCATTCGGACAGCCGTTCCCGCCCCTCGTCTCCGAGAACTCCTCCAGATATGCAGAAACGTCCCGATGGTCGCGGAAAACCATTACTCCAGTCTGCGTCTCTACTGTCGCTATCCGCATGTCATAGACGGTGAAAGTGTTCAACGGGGCGGCCGGCATATGGCCTTCCAGTGGGATAACCCCAAGCCGGATGTTGGGCAGCAAGCTAATCGACACAAGTCTGTCAACTTGCATGGCCATAGCCGATGCGGGGAGGAACGGCCACCGTACGGCCTGCTCCGTCAGTATGAAAGTGAAGTGCTTCGACGTGTCGTAAAGAACAGACTGTCGTTCCAGCTTCCTCGCGATCGCTTTGCTGTGATCTCCTGGAATGCGTGCGAGGCTTGCCCTCACGTACTCCGGCGTTGCGAGCAGGCCGGTCACCATGGACAGCAAGAAGGGTCACCACGTGCAGGATGTGGCCGCGCGCACCGCCATCGTCACGTACGTACAACAGCCGATCAGTCATCCCGTTGTCGTGCGGGTGGAAGTCCAGGCCGGCGAGCGCGGCCTGGTGGCGGCGAGCGTGCGCGAGGTCGTGGACGGCGGCCATCAGGTCGATGACGGGCTTGGCCGCCAGCCCCGGGACGGCCGTGGAACCGATGTGCTCAATCTCTACGAACAACCCGGGCAGCGCCGAGCGGAGAGTAGTGATCGCGGTGGCGGCCTGCAGTGGCCAATCGGGGTCGTAGTCGGCTATGTGGATGCTGCTGGGCATCGGCATGGTCGTCATCCTGCGTCAGTGGACCAGCCATGGGCATCCAGTTTCCGCCTACAAGCCGTCCGGAGCTCAACCGCGGGCGCGGCCGCCGCCGGCGGCGCCTTGTTTCCGCTTCCGGAAACCGTGTCCCGTCCGGCCGGTAGTTGAGATGTGCGTCTCGTCGAACATCCACCAGTCCGTCTCCGAGAGGGGCAGTCCGAAGTCGTCGTGTGTGACGTCCAGGACGTGGATGTCCTCACCGGCCTCGGCATTGCCGGGGATTCCCCAAGCGAATTGGTACCGCTGGTAGTCCGTCAACGGCTGCCGTACGACCCGCACTCGTCCGATGCCGCGCCCCGATGCCACGTAGCACCGCCCAAGATCATGCACGGCCCTTTCTGCCTGGCCCCTTCGGGTTTCTGCTCAGCACGACGGTACGTGGACCGTGGCCACGCACCCCTCCGTCAGGCCACAGAGTTGCCCAACTGCCCCCCACCCTCGACAACTTGTGCCTAGGTTGAGACGAAACCCGATCCAAA
Source organism: Streptomyces sp. NPDC002838 (assembly GCF_040295365.1). NCBI lineage: Bacteria > Bacillati > Actinomycetota > Actinomycetes > Kitasatosporales > Streptomycetaceae > Streptomyces > Streptomyces sp. NPDC002838. The sequence continues at coordinate 92,601 of NZ_JBEOVF010000027.1, forward strand.
ACGGATCAGTACTGCCCGAAGGAGACCAGGCACCATGTCCGACCCCTCAGCGTCCCGCGACGAAGGCGTCGCCCGCACCGCCCGGCTGCGGACCGACGTGTCCCACTCGGCGCGGATCTGGAACTACTGGCTGGGCGGCAAGGACCACTACCCGGTCGACGAGGAGGTCGGCGACCAGATCCTGTCCTTCGTGCCGGCGCTGCCCCGCTCGGCCGTCGCGGACCGGCGCTTTCTGGCGCGGGCGGTGCGGTTCCTGGCCGGGGAGGCGGGTGTTCGGCAGTTCCTGGACGTCGGCACGGGGCTGCCGACCGCCGACAACACCCACGAGGTGGCGCAGGGCGTCGATTCGACGTGCCGGATCGTGTACGTCGACAACGACCCCCTCGTCCTCACCCACGCGCACGCCCTGCTCACCAGCACGCCCGAGGGGGCCACGGACTACATCGAGGCCGACGTCCACGACCCGGGGGCGATCATCGAGCGCGCCGCCCGCACCCTGAACTTCGACGAGCCCGTCGCCATCACCATGCTGGGCATCCTGAACTTCGTCCTGGACACCGACGAGGCCGTCGGCATCGTGCACCGGCTCCTGGACGCCGTGCCCTCCGGCAGCTACCTGGTCGTCTCCCACCCGACCACGGAGGTCGACGGCGAGGCGATGAGGACGGCGGTGGACTACTGGAACGGCCAGGGCTCGGCCCCGATGACCCTGCGCAGCCGTACCGACCTCCTGCGCATCTTCGACCGCGTCGATCTCCTCGAACCGGGCCTCGCCTCCTGCTCCCGCTGGCGCCCCGAGGCCGCGCAGGAGGAGATCGTGGACGTCACGCACTTCGGCGGGGTGGGCAGGAAGCCGTAAGTCGGCCGGCGCGCACGGAGTGGACTCCTCCGGTCCACCCCGTGGCGGGCGCGGGCGGACGGGCGTAGTACGGAAGGGTGAGGGCCGACCCCCGGGCCCTCCCTGTCCAAGGAGGAACCATGCAGCAGCCCGCCGGCACGACCGCCATGAGCAAGGAGATGCAGGACTGCGTCGAGGCGTGCATGTCCTGTCACAGCGCGTGCGAGGAGACGATGAGCTCCTGTATGCAGATGGGCGGCCAGGCCCAGATGCAGATCATGCGCGCGCTCATCGACTGTTCCGAGACGACCCGTATGTGTGCGGACATGATGATGCGCCGCTCCCCGATGTCGGCCGACATGTGCGCCCTGTGCGCCAAGGCCTGCGACATGTGCGCCGAGGCGTGCATGTCCCTGCCCGACGACCCCCAGATGAGGGCCTGCGCCGAGGCCTGCCGCCGCTGTGCCCAGACCTGCCGCGCGATGGCGGGCGCCACGATGTGACCCTGCCTGGGCTTCAAGGGATTCAAGGGCACCTTCGGGGGTGCCCTTGATCGCTCAGGAGAGCAGCGGCTCCAACGCCCGCTCCAGATCCGCCGGTTCGCGGAAGTGGAGTGGGTGCATGCCCAGGGCTGCCGCCGCCTCCACGTTCTCCGGGATGTCGTCGACGAAGAGGCAGCGGTCGGCCGGTACGCCGGCCCGTTTCGCCGCCAGTTCGTAGATGCGGGGGTCCGGTTTGGCCAGGCCGACGCGGGCGCTGCTCACCACGTCGTCCGCGAGGTCGGCCAGGCCCAGCCAGGCGAGGTCCGCCTCGAGCCTGAGGAACGCGTTGGTGACGAGGACCAGCGGGACCCGGGTGCGGGCGCGGCGCAGCGCGGTCACCACGCGCTCGTCGGCATGGAAGGGCGAGTCCACGAGCGCCCGGCCGAGTGCGTCGGCCGTCGCCGTCGGCACCTGCCCGGTCAGGGCCCGGCCGACCGACTCCGCCCACTCCTCTGCGGTGATCCGGCCCAGGACCAGCGGCTCGCCGAGCTCCGGCGCGAAGGCGACCTTCATGGTGGTGCCCTCGGCCAGTCCCGCGGCGCGCTCCAGCGCGGTCAGCGGGGAGTTGTCGTAGAACCGGATCACGTTGTCCACGTCGCAGAGCACCGCGTCGAACGGTGCTCCGCCGACGTGGTCACTCACTCGACACCGTGACCTTCTCGTCGTTGTTCAGCTGCTCCACCAGCGTCTTCAGCTTGGTCTTGTCCCAGACGAGGTTGCCGTTGCTGGAGCCGGAGATCGGCATGTTCATCGACTTGCCGTCGCCGCCGTTGACGCTCTTCATCGCCCAGAACATGGAGCCCAGGTCCCACAGACCCATGTCCTTGTCGACGATCAGCGAGTCCAGGCCCGCGCCCATGGTCGGGTAGAGCTTGAAGGGGTTGAGGACCGTGCCCGGGGTCGCGACCTGGTTGGCGAGCGCGTTGAGGAACTTCTGCTGGTTCTTCGTACGGTCCAGGTCGGAGCCCGACAGCGCGTACCGGGTACGGACGAAGGCGAGCGCCTCTTCGCCGTTCAGGGTCTGCTTGCCCTTCTTGAGGTCCGCGCCGGACTTGGTGTCCTTGATGTCCTGCGGGATGTCGATCTCGACACCGCCGACGGAGTCCACGATGTTCGCGAAGCCCGCGAAGCCGATCTCGACGTAGTGGTCGATGTGCAGGCCGGTGTTGAACTCGACGGTACGGACGAGCAGTTCCGGCCCGTCCTCGGCGTAGGCGGCGTTCAGCTTCACGTGCCGGCCCGTGCCCTGGTAGGTCTTGCCGGAGTCGGAGCCCTTGTACGTCGGGATCTCCACGTCCGAGTCACGCGGCAGGGAGATCAGCGTGTCGCCGTTGCTGCCGACGTGCAGCAGCATCATCGAGTCGGTGCGCTTGCCCTCGGCGGAGCCGGTGTGCAGCGCCTTCTTCTGCTCGTCGGACAGCCCGGCGCGGCTGTCGGAGCCGACGATCAGGTAGTTCGTGCCCTCGCCCGCTTCCGGCCGGTCGATGACCTTGGACAGGTCGACCTCGCGGTTGAGCTTGGAGTCGGCCCAGAAGTACGTGCCGACGGTGGTGACGATCAGTACGGTCGCGACGGTTATCGCGGTCCACTTGATGCGCCGGCGCCAGTTCGGCGCGGGGCGCGGGCCGTAGTCACCTCTGGGACCACCGGGGCCACCGCCGCCGGGGCCGCCGTAGACCTGGCCCGTGTTGTAGCCGCTGTCGTAGCCGGTGTTGCCGCCGCCGTCGACATACGACGGCTGCTGCGGGACCCCGCCGTACTGGGGGGCCGAGGGGCCGGGGCCCCCGTACCCGCCCTGCCCGGGCGGTGCCGCCGGGCCGCGGCGGACCTGCCGCATCACGCGCGCGCCCTCGGGCTGTGCGCTCGCGCTGCCGCGTCCGTACCGGCTGCCGCGGTTCTCGTCGGACCATGCCTCGGGCCAATCGCTCATGCGCCCCAGTGTGCAGGGCAGAGCCGTACGGCTTACAAGGTTCGTCGGAAAATAAGGGCGGTCCTGTTGCGAAGCTGACACAAATTCCCCGGATGCCACCTCGGCATAAGGTGGAGGCCATGACAGACCAGGCCTCCGCCGCGGAATCGGGAACTCCGGATATTCCGGGCAAGCCGACCTCGGCCTCCCGGACCACGCTCAGCCACATCATGACCCACGCCGACACGAACCTGTTGGGCACGGTGCACGGCGGCGTGATCATGAAGCTGGTCGACGACGCGGCGGGCGCGGTGGCCGGCCGGCACAGCGGAGGGCCCGCCGTCACCGCGTCCATGGACGAGATGGCGTTCCTGGAGCCGGTCCGCGTCGGCGACCTCGTCCATGTGAAGGCCCAGGTCAACTGGACCGGCCGGACCTCGATGGAGGTCGGCGTACGGGTCCTCGCCGAGCGCTGGAACGAGTCGACCCCGCCCACCCAGGTCGGCTCCGCCTACCTCGTCTTCGCCGCCGTCGACGCCGACGGCAAGCCGCGCCGGGTGCCGCCGGTGCTCCCGGAGACCGAGCGCGACAAGCGGCGGTATCAGGAGGCGCAGATCCGCCGGACGCATCGGCTGGCGCGGCGGCGGGCGATTGTGGAGTTGCGGGAGCGGAGGGTGGCGGAGGGGTTTGGGGACTGAGGCAGCCGGGGCTACTGCAAGGGTTGCCCACGAGTGGGCCGCATGGCCCTGCGAACAGGCCAGGCCCCTACGAGCACCCCACCTCGTCCCCCCGCACCACTCCAGCCTCCCCCCGAGCCGGTTCCACGGCCTTCACTTCCCGTACCTCACGGAAGTCCGCCCCCGCGATCACCTTCAGCGTCGGCCCCATCCCCTTCACCGGCCGCAGCTCGCTCCCGGGCAGTGCCGCCGCCAGGGACCTCGCCGAGCGGTCCCAGCGGGGGTCGTAGGCGACGACCGTGCGCCGCACGGGGCGGGGCGCGTCCACCGGGAGGCGGGTCGTGCGGAAGCCCGCGGCCGCCAGGGCCGTGTCGACCCGTTTGCCGAGGCCGACCGTGGACGTGCCGTTCTCCACCTGGACGCGGATCTGCTGCGGGGCGACCTCCACGGGGACGGTCCGGCTCTTGGGCTGGTGTACGGCCAGCGGCTGGTCGTCGCGCAGGGAGCGGAAGAGGCGTTCGGACTTCGCGGCGTCCCACTTCACCGTGGAACCCACGCCCTTGACGACGTGTCCCATCTGCCCGATCGGCACGGTCGTGAACTCCGAGGAGGAGGGGGAGAAGTTCCGCATCGCCCGGCCGAGGTCCAGCAACTCGCCCGTGCCGAAGCCCTTGTCGGCCCGTACCGAGCCCAGCACCGCCCGGGTCACGTCCCGGAACTTCATGGGGTTGAGGAGGATCCCGGAGGAGGTCGCCCGCTCGATCAGCGCCGCCAGGAAGCGCTGCTGGCGTTGCATGCGGCCCAGGTCGGAGGCGCTGTCGATGTGCCGGGAGCGGACGTACTGGAGGGCCTCGCCGCCCCGCAGTGTGTGCCTGCCGGGCGGCAGGTTGAGGCCGGTGTAGGTGTCCTTCAGGGGCTCGGCGGTGCAGATCTTGACCCCGCCGAGCACGTCCACCGTCTTCATGAAGCTGGTGAAGTCGACCTCCAGGTAGTGGTCGATCTTCACGCGGGTCATGTTCTCGACCGTGCGGACGATCAGGTTCGGCCCGCCCTCCGCGTACGCCGCGTTGATCTTGACGGGGTGGCCCTCGTGCCGCTGCCCCGTGGTCTGGTCGATGTGCGCGGGGGTCATGGCGTACGAGTCGCGCGGCAGGCTCACCACACTGGCCCGCTCCCGGTCCTCCGAGATGTGCACGATCATGATCGTGTCGGTGCAGTGGCAGGGCGCGCCGCCCAGGCGGTACTTCCGCCGCTCCCGCTCGGTGATCTTGTCGCGGGCGTCCGTGCCGACCAGGAGGACGTTCATGCCGTGCCCCGCCCTCGGACGGTTCTTCATGTCCTTGAACGGGTCGACCCGGGCGATGTCCGCGTCGAGGCTCGTGATCACCGCGTGGCCGATCCCGGCGGACGCGAGGACCACCACGGACAGCGTGGTCACCGCCCGCATGGCCCAGCGTGGTCTCTTCCGCCGTACGGGCGGTCGCGGCGCGCGGTACTGCTGGGGGCGGCGCTGCGGCCGGGCGGGGGAGCGGGGCGGCGTGGGCAAGGGAGGACACCTCCGCGAGGACGGCCGTACGTGGGATCCGTGAGCACCGTAGGGCCATACGATCTGCTGCCCGGGGCAGCGACCCCGGCGGCGCGCACTGGTGTCCCCCATTCGCGGTAACGTGAGCCCCCTATGAACGCCAAGCCCGACGTGCAGCTCCCCGCCGTATCTGTGATCATGCCCGTCCTCAACGAGGAGCGGCATCTGCGCGGAGCCGTCCAAGCGATCCTCGCTCAGGAGTACGCCGGCGAGATGGAGGTCGTGATCGCCCTCGGTCCGTCCACGGACCGCACGGACGAGATCGCCGCCGAGCTCGTCGCGGAAGACCCGCGCGTACACACGGTCCCCAATCCCACCGGCCGTACGCCCGCCGCCCTCAACGCCGCGATCAAGGCCTCACGCCATCCGATCGTCGTGCGCGTCGACGGGCACGGCATGCTCTCGCCGAACTACATCGCGACCGCCGTACGGCTCCTGGAGGAGACCGGCGCGCAGAACGTCGGCGGGATCATGCACGCCGAGGGCGAGAACGACTGGGAGCACGCGGTCGCCGCCGCCATGACCTCGAAGATCGGCGTGGGCAACGCCGTCTTCCACACCGGTGGGGCGGCGGGCGAGGCCGAGACCGTCTATCTCGGGGTGTTCCGGCGCGAGGCGCTGGAGCAGCAGGGCGGCTACAACGAGGAGTTCATCCGCGCCCAGGACTGGGAGCTCAACTTCCGGATCCGGGAGGCCGGCGGGCTGATCTGGTTCTCGCCGGAGCTGAAGGTGTCGTACCGGCCCCGGCCGAGCGTGCGCGCCCTCGCCAAGCAGTACAAGGACTACGGCCGCTGGCGGCACGTCGTCGCCCGCTACCACGAGGGCTCCATCAACCTGCGCTACCTCGCCCCGCCGACCGCGGTCTGCGCGATCGCGGCCGGGATCGTGGTGGGCGCGGCCCTGACGCCCTGGGGCTTCGTGATACCCGGCGGGTATCTCGCGGCGATCGTTCTCGGGTCCCTGCCCGCGGGCAAGGGGCTGCCGCTGAAGGCGCGGCTGCGGATTCCCGTCGCCCTCGCCACCATGCACATGTCGTGGGGCTGGGGCTTCCTGACCAGCCCGCGGTCGCTGGCCCGGAAGGTGATCGCGAGCCGTCGGCCCGCGGTGCACGCGGACGCCGCCGGCGCGAGCTGACCGTCAGGACCAGGTGAACGCCGGGTTCACGTGCATGCAGGCCTCCTCGTCGGCGCCGTTGAGCGCCTCGGCCGACTCGGGGGTCTTGTCGTCCTCCTGGGACGCCTTGTACGTCGTACCCTCGCGCCAGTCCGCTCCCACGACGAGCGTGACCCCGGAGACGTCCGTCGTCCGCTGCAGCGAACTCGCCGGAATGCCGAGGGACTTGGCGACATGCCAAGCGTCGCCCTCCAGTTCGGCGCTCGGGTAGCGGATCACCGTACGGTCCTCGCTCAGGGCCGAGGTGGTGTCCGCGGACGCCTTGGTGAAGCCCTTGTCCGCGAGCAGCCCGGTCACCGTGCTGGCGCGGCCGCTCGCCGGGCGGAGGGTGTCGGTGCGGGTGCCGTTCTGGACGAGGATCCCGATCTTGTCGTCGTCGGCCGCCGGGTCGGCCGGTGATTCCTCGGGCCCGGGGGTCTTCTTCGGGTCCTTGCCGTCCAGCGCGATGTCCTCCCGCACCAGCCGGAAGAGCTTCTCGGCGTCCTGCGTCGGCTCCACGCGCGCGCCCACGTACCGGTTGGGCATCGTGGTCATGGTGATGCGTTTCGGCTCCACCTTGCGCAGCTCGTTGCTGAGGTCGTAGAGCTTCTTGACGGTGTCGAGGCCCGGGTCGACCGTGAGGGCCCGGGTGGCCTTCTCGGCGAGCCTGCGCAGCTTCATCGGGCTGCTCATGGTGGCGTTCTCGCGCAGGGTGCGGATCAGCGAGTTCATGTACATGTGCTGGGCCTTGGCCCGGGCGAGGTCGCTGCCGTCCTCGAAGCCGTAACGGGTGCGCAGCCACTGCAGGGCCTGCTCGCCCTTCACCGGGTGCGTGCCCTTCTCCAGCTTCAGGCCGGAGCCGTGGCCCTGGCTGTCGCGGGAGTGGATGTTGGCGTCCACGCAGACCGGGACGCCGCCGACGGCGTCCGCCATGGACACCACGCCCGCGAAGTCGACCATCACGAAGTGGTCGATGTGGATGCCGGTGAGCTCCTGCCAGGTGGCCACCGTGCAGCCGGGGCCGCCGTGGCCGAGGCTCTGGTTGGTCATCGTCCGCCCGTCGCTCGCCGGGTACACCTTGTCGTCGTCCGGGTCGGTGCACTTGGGGATCTTCACCAGGGTGTCGCGCGGCATGCTGATGACCGACATGTTGGAGCGGTCGGCGGACAGGTGCACCAGCATCTGCACGTCCGCCAGCGGCGTGGAGCCGAACGTCTCGCGGGCGCCGCCGAGTTCCTGGTTCTGCTCGGTGTCCCGGGCGTCGGAGCCGATGAGCAGGATGTTGAGCGGGGTCTGGCCCGCGGCGTTCGGCGTGGGCTCGGCGACCTTGTTGTCGCCCAGGTTCAGCTCGTCCTTCTTGATGTTGCCGTTCAGGTGCCGGTAGTAGAGGTAGCCGGCGGTGGCCGTGCCGAGTATCAGGACCGCCAGGGTCGCCGCGGACCACCGCAGCACGCGGCGCCCCCGCGGGGGCCGACGGCCGGAGTCGCCCGCCTTCGCACCGTCCCCCTCGGTGGCCGGCTCGGCCTCCCGCACCCTGCTCCGCGTCACTTGCCCGTCCTCCCGACCATCCCGCCCACACGCCATGGCGCGGGCCCGCCGTACGTCCTGGAGACATACGACGGGCCCGTCAGGTTGCTCTAGTACGTCAACTGGTTAACGCATCAACTGATTGACGCGTCAACTGGCGCACTGAACCTTGTCGGCCGTGGACTTGTCCAGGTTCGGCGTGGCCACCGAGGCGCCGTTGAGCTTCACGCCCGCGCCCTTGAAGTCCTTGCCCAGGGTCAGGGTCATCGTGGGCAGGCCCTGCGAGTTGGTGACGCTCTCGCCCGGCTTCATCGCCGTACCGGACAGGCCCATGAGGTCGGCCAGCCGGCGCGCCTGGTCGGCCTGGTCGGGCGCGTACTCGAGCGTCGTCTTCGCCTGGTCGGCGTCCGCGTTGCCCGCGTTCTCGGACTTGGTGACGCCCGCGCTGTTCTGCAGCCAGTCCAGTTGGTTCTGTGCGCTGCCGGACGGGGCGCCGCCGTTGAGGATCTGGACCCGCACTTCCGAGGCGTCGGCCTTGGCGCCCTTGAGGCGGGCTGCCACCGTGGCCGCCTCCTTCTTCTTCTGCGCCTTGACCTCGGTGAAGGAGATGTCGTTCTTGATCATGTCGAAGACCTGGGGCGCGGTGGCCTGGTCGACGACCACCGTCGCCTTGATCGTCTCGGCTGGGTTGTCCCGCACCGGCACCGTGGTGAAGGTGATGTTCTTCGTCGGCACCTTCTTCAGCTCCAGGGCGATGTCCTTGAGCGTGCCGACTTTGCCGATCGCGGAGTCCACGGTCAGCGCCTTGGTCGCGGCCTCGGCCAGCTTCAGCAGCTTCGTGGGGCTGGTGAGGGTGTCGCCGGAGGACATCTTGCGCATCAGCGAGCCCAGGAACTGCTGCTGCACCTTGATGCGGTCCAGGTCGCCGCTGTTGCCGAAGGCCTTCCGGGTGCGGAGGAAGGCGAGGGCCTGTTCGCCCTCGACCGTCGACTCGCCCGCGGGCAGCTGGAGCTTGGACTGCTTGTCATCGACGGCCTTCTCCACGCAGACCTCGACGCCGTCCACCGCCGTGGTCAGCGTCTTGACCGCGTTGAAGTCGGCCATCATGAAGTGGTGCATCGGGATGCCGGTGAACTCCTCCACCGTGCGCATGGCGCAGCCCGGATCCCGGCCGCTCTCCCCGAGGCTCCTGTTGAAGCGGGCGTCCTGCAGGCCCGGAACCGTCTCTTCGCCGCCGTCCTCCCGCGTGGTCGGGCAGTCCGGGATGTCCACGATCAGGTCGCGCGGGATGCTCAGTGCGGTCGCGTTCGAGCGGTCCTTGGCCACGTGCAGCAGGATCGTGGTGTCGGCGTGGCCCGAGCTGCCCGTGTCGCCGTAGCCCTCGTTGCCCGCGCCGGTGCGCTTGTCGGTGCCGAGGACGAGGATGTTGAAGGCCTCGTCCTTCTTGAAGCTGCTCGCGCCCGCGTCGCCGACGTCCTTCGTCTTGACGTTGCCTTCGAGGTGCTGGAGGTAGAAGTAGCCGGCGCCCGCGGCGGCGACCATGACGAACGCCATCGTGCCGCCCGTCCACAGCAGCGCCTTCTTCGCCTTCGGCTTCTTCTTCTCCGGCCGCCGCCCGCGCCGCCCCGGGACCGGTCCGTCGGGTTCGGGGCGGCGCCTGCGCTGGGGCGGGACCTCGCGGCCGGGGGTCGTGGGGGACGTCGTACGGCCGCGGGCCGTACCTGATCCGCCGGCGGGGGACCTGCGCGGTCCGGGAACAGGCGACTGCGGTGCGGAAGGGCTCAGTCGCAGTTCGTATTCGCCGGTGTTCGGATTGAGTACCCACTGGTCTGCGGGGTCGACGTTCTCCACCCGCCCACGGCCTTGTGCGTCCAAGGTTGTCCGAATCCTCCGTCAGGGCCCATGCGGCGCCACCCCACTGGATCGCTCACACTATCCGCACAGTTGGGCATCGAGTGAACTTTCCTCGGGTTTTGTTTGAAAGGGAGTTCGAGGAACGGCAGTTGGGTCAGTGAGAGGCCTACCGGCGATACGGTTCGTACACGTTCATGCACTGCCCGGCGTCGGATCCGTTGATGGCGTCGGACGTGCTCGGCAGGTCCCCGGCCTTCGGTGCCGATTGCTTCGGATAAGCCGTGCCCGTACGCCAGTCGGCGCCCACGACGACGGTGACACCGGACACGTCAGTGGATTTCTGCACGGAACTCACCGGAATCCCCAGGGACTTGGCGACCGTCTGGGCGTCGCCCTCCAGTTCGGCGCTCGGATAGCGCACGAGCGTCCTTTCTTCGGAGAGCGCCGCCGAGGTGTCCGGGGCCGCCCTGGTGAAGCCCTCGTCCGCGAGTGCCCGCGCGATCGCGCCCGCACGGCCACTGACGGGGCCGAGGGTGGAGGACCGGGTGGCGTTCTGCACGAGGACGCCGATCTCGTCGTCCTCCGCGGCGGAGTCCTTGGTGGTCTTCCCGGAGCTCGCCGGCCGCTTCGCGTCCGTCTTCGAGCCGTTGGCGTCGAACGGCACGTCGTCGCGGATCATCGCCCACATCTTCTCGGCGTCGGCCCCGTCCGGCAGCAGGTGGTTGGCGTTCTCGGCGTCCTGGACGGTCGGCATCGTCGTCATGGTGATGCGGTCCGTGGGCACCGTCTTGAGCTGCATGCCCAGGTCGTACAGCTTCTTGACCGTGCCGATCTCCTCGGAGACCTTCAGCGACCTGGTGGCCGCCTCGGCCAGGTCCATCAGCCGGCCGCCACTGGTGAAGACGTTCTGGTCCTTCAGCGTGCGGATCATCGAGTTCATGTACATGTGCTGGGCCCGGGCCCGCAGCGGGTCGCTGCCCCAGGCGTGCCGGGTGCGCAGCCACTGCAGGGCCTGCTCGCCCTGGACCTTCTTCCTGCCCGCCGTCATCTTCAGACCGGAGCCGCCGGGCACGCCCGGCAACGGGCGGTCCCACACGTTCTGCTTGACGCAGACCTCCACCCCGCCGATCGCGTCCGCCATCTTCACCACGCCCGCGAAGTCGATCGTCATCCAGTGGTCGACGTAGACCCCGGTGAGGTTCTCCCAGGTGGCCAGGGTGCAGCCGGGTCCGCCGCGGGCCAGCGAGGTGTTGATGATCTCGTTCGTCGCCGGGTACGTGTCACCGGTCTCCGGGTCCTCGCACGCGGGGATCTCGACGCGGGTGTCGCGCGGAATGCTCACCACCGCCGCGCTCTTGCGGTCGGCGGAGAGGTGGATGAGCATCTGCACATCGCCCAGCGGCGGGTTGCCGCGGTTGTCCCTGCCGCCGCCCAGCGCCACGTTCTCGTCGGAGTTACGGCTGTCGGAGCCGATCAGCAGGATGTTCATCGGCGTCTGCCCGGCGGCGTTCGGCCCCGTCTTCCGCGCCTTGGAGTCGCCGCTGCTGCGCTCGCCCCTCTGGATGTTGCCGTTGAGGTGCTGGTAGTAGAGGTAGCCGGCGCCGGCCGTGCCGAGTATGAGGACGGCGAGGGTGTTCGCGGACCACCGGAGCAGGCGGTGCTTGCGCCTGGGCTGCCGCGGCCCGCGGTGCCCGCCGCCCCCCGAGGTGCCCTTGGCTCTGCCGGAGCCGTCCCCGCCGCTCGCCTCACGAGCGCGCCGGACGCCCGGTCGCGTTCCCTCCCCGTGCACACTGCTGTGCGTCATCCCCGTCTCCCACCCTCGCGCCGCCGAAATGGGCCTGCCGTACGCCCTGTCAGACGTACGGCAGGCCCATCAGGTCACTTGGCGCACTCGACCTTGTCGGCCGTGGACTGCTGAACTCCCTCCGGCGCCTTCGTCGGAGCGGAGAGCGACACGCCCGCGCCCTTGAAGTCCTTGCCCAGGGTCAGGGTCATCGCGGGCAGGCCCTGCGAGTTGGTCACGCTCTCGCCCGGCTTCATCGCCGCGCCGGACAGGCCCATGATGTCAGCGAGCCGGCGTGCCTGATCGGCCTGGTCGGGAGCGTACTCGAGGGTGGTCTTGCTCAACTCCTGGTCCGCGTTGCCGCCGTTCTCGGACTTCAGCACGTCCTCGTCGTTCTGCAGCCAGGTGAGGGTCTCCTGCGCGCTGCCGGCCGGTGCGCCGCCGTTGAGGATGCGCACCCGCACCTCCGAAGCGTCTGCCTTGGTGCCCTTCAGGCGGGCGGCGACGGCGGCCGCCGCCTTGCCGGCCTTCTCCTTCTTCTGCGCCTCGACCTCGGTGAACGACACATCGTTCTTGATCATGTCGAAGACCTGGGGAGCCGTCGAGTCGTTGACGACGACGGTCGCCTTGACCTTCTCCGCCGGGTTGTCGATCACCGGAACCGTGGTGAACGTCAGGTTTTTGGTGTTGAGCTTGCCCAACTCCATCCCGAGGTCCTTCAGCTTGGTGATGTTGTCCAGCTGGGAGTCGACGGTCAGCGCCTTCGTGCCCGCCTCGGCCAACTTGATCATCTTGGACGGGTCGGTCAGGGTGTCGTTCGACTTCAGCTTGCGCATCAGCGCGCTGAGGAACTGCTGTTGCAGCGTGATCCGGCTCAGGTCGCCGCCGAAGCCGACGGCGTGCCGGGTGCGGACGAACGCGAGCGCCGTCTCGCCCGAGATGTGCTGCGTCCCCGCCTTCAGGTCGAGATGCGAGTCCGGGTCCTTGATGTTCTTCGCCAGACAGACGTCGACCCCGCCGACCGCCGAGGTCAGCGTCTTGACCGCGTTGAAGTCGGCCACCATGAAGTTGTCGGCCTGGACCCCGGTCAGTTCGGTGACGGTCCGCACGGTGCAGCTGGGCGTACGGCCGTCCTGGCCGAGGCTGGTGTTGAAGCGGACGCCGGTCGTGCCCGGGATGACCTTGGTGGAACCGTCCTCCTGCGTGGTCGGGCAGTCCGGGACGTCGACGATCAGGTCGCGCGGGATGCTCAGCGCGGTCGCGTTCGAGCGGTCCTTGGCCACGTGCAACAGGATCGTGGTGTCGGCGTGCCCGACGCTGCCGGCGTCGCCGTAGCCCTCGTTGCCCGCGCCGGTGCGCTTGTCGGTGCCGATCAACAGGATGTTGATCGCCTTGTCCTTCTGGAAACCGCCGGTGCTCGCGCCGTCGTCGGCGACGGAGGTGATGTTGCCGTTGAGGTGCTCGATGTAGAGGTACGCGGCCCCGGCCGCGGCCACCAGCACGAGCGCCATCGCGCCGCCGGTCCACAGCAGGGCCTTCTTCGCCTTCGACTTCCTCTTCACCGGCCGGCGCCCGCGCCGGCCCGGCAACGGCTCCTCGGGCGCACCGCGGCGCCTGCGCTGGGGCGGGACCTCGCGGCCGGGGGCCGCGGGGGACGTCGTACGGCTGCGGGGTCCGCGAGGGGTCCCGGGTGCGCCCAGTCTGTCGTCGGTGGCTCTGCGGGGTCCGGGAACGGGCGACTGCGGTGCGGAAGGACTCAGTCGCAGTTCGTATTCGCCGGTGTTCGGATTGAGTACCCACTGGTCTGCGGGGTCGATGTTGTCCGCCCGCCCACGGCTTTGCGCGTCCACGGTTGTCCGAATACCTCCGTCGGGGCCACGGGGCGCCTTCCCCCTCCAAGGCGCTCGGGTCTCGGTCACACAGTGCACGACCCCAGGACGGACCTCGTGGCCGGGTGCACCGGATCGCTCACACTATCCGCCCTGTTCGGCGTCAAGCGACGCCGGTGACAAATTCCACTTCCCTACAACTGGGCAATCCGCCCATTTGCTCGGACAGTAGCTCCCCGGGTTGGTGAACGCTTTACTCGCAGGTGTCCTCGGCGGCCGTGTTCCCGCGGAACGTGGGTGGGGGTGAAACTGTGGTCGGGGGTTCGCCGTAAGGGGCCTGGTGGGCGTACTCGCTGTAGTCATGCGACTGCTCCTCCGTGCCGTTGTCTCCTTCCCCATACGGATTTTCGCGGTCTTCGTCTCGCCTCTCCGGCGAATTGCGGCTTTTATTCGCAGAATCGCGAGGGGTGTTCTGTGTCACTTCCACCGGTGCATCCGCGCGCAGTTGTTCGAAGAGTCGTTGCGCTTCCGGTTCCACAAGTTGGTCGCGATTGGCGTTGTAGACATACGACTCCCTCGGCACCGTCAGGAACTGCACACGTTCGGTGGGGATGTCGCGCAGCCCGCGCACGAGTTCGTACAAACCACGCAAGTTCGCCAGTTCCGGGTCGGTCGTCAGGGAGGAAGTGGCCGCGTCCAGCACGGGATAGAGCTTGACCGGATTCAGTAGTACGTCGTTGCTCCGGACCTTGTTGACGAGCGCCCCGAGGAAGCGTTGCTGGCGGTGCATGCGGTCGGTGTCGCTGCCGTTGCCGAGGGACTTGCGGGCGCGGACGTATCCGAGGGCCTGTTCGCCGTCGAGCCTCACCCGGCCCGCGGGCAGGTTGAGTTTGGCGGCCTTGTCACGGATCGGCTCCTTCAGGCACACCTCGACGCCGTCGACCGCGTCGACCATGTCCTTGAAACCGCGGAAGTCGACGACCATGTGGTGATCCACACGGATGTTCGTGAGCCGCTCCACGGTCCTGACCGTGCAGGCCGAACCGCCCATCTCGAAGGCGTAGTTGAGCATCACGAACGTGGGCTCGGTGCGGGTGCCGTCGGGGCGTGCGCAGCTCGGTACGTCCACCATCAGGTCGCGGGGCAGGGACACGGCGGTGGCGCTGCGCCGTCCGGCGGCCAGGTGCAGCAGGATCGTCGTGTCGGAGCGCTCGGTCCCGGGGTCCCGCCCGTAGCGCCCGTTGTCGTCCCCGGAACGCGTGTCCGAACCCATCACCAGGATGTTCCGCGCCCCGCGGACGAGTGCGGTGGGCCGCTCCCTCTCGTACCGGGCGAGTTCGGCGGCGGCCGCCTCGTCGGACGTGATGTTGCCGTCCAGCTTCGTGTAGACGGCCCAGCCGGCCCCGGCCGCCGCGAGCACGACCACCACGACGGCCAGTCCACCGCCCCGCGCCCACCGCCGCCGACGCCGCCGTATCAGCCCTCCTCCGGTGGCCGAGGCGCCCAGCCCCGGCCCGGGACGCCCACCTGCGGTGTCGGTCACGGCTGACTCCACCCCTCATGCGTACGAGCGTGTCGTGCGTGCTGCTCTTACGACGATGGCGTGGATGGGGGGTGGGGGGTGGGCGGAGTTGGGCCGAACGGGGGAGGGGCGGAGGCCCGACGGTGGGTGCGGCTGGTCAGCCTGCGGGCAGTCGTGCCGCTGGGGCGGCTCCCGACCCAAAGAGGGCGGCACCCCGTAGCACCGGGCCGCGCGACCCACCCCCGCCCAGCACCCACGCGGGGTCACCGGAACGCGCGGTGCCTACCTCGCCGTAGCGGTGACCCGCTCACTCTCGATCCGCTTGGCCAGACCCTCTTCGTCCAGGCGCGAAAGGTTCCGGCACAACACCACGGAGCCCCCGGTCGCCAACGGCCCGTACAACCCGGCGTTGAGCCCCTCCCACGTGTCGTACGGCAACCCGGACAAGAGCCTGGACCCCGGCCCCGTAAGCCCCAGCTCCGTGGCCTCCGCCCGAGCCCGATCGACAACCTCCGCCGCGCTGAACTCCCGCCCGGCCACGATCAACGCCGGCTCCTCGGGATCGACCGGAGCGAACGGCACGAACCGGTCCCCCTGACTCGGCACTTCGACGGCGTAGTCGACGAACCCGGCCGGGGTCTGCGGGAAGCGCCCGCCCAGCGGACGCAGGGCCAACGCGACCCGCTCCCCGGAGCACGCGCGAGCCGCCTCCAGCGCGTCCGGCCCGCTCACCACGACGTCGGCCGCCGCCGGATCGCCGTCGACGTCCGCGATCACCCCCACCGACGAACACGCCAGCAACCACACCGCCGTCTGCCAGTGCGCGGGCAGCAACAGCGCGACCCGGTCACCGGGCCCCGCGGCGAGGTCGCCCTGAAGGAGGTTCGAGGTCTTGGCCACCCAATTGGCGAAGGTGGCCACGGACAATTCGACGCGTTCGCCCGTGGCGTCGTCGTAGAAGGTCACCAGCGGGCGTCCGGGATCCGCGGCAAGCGCGGAACGCAGCAGGTCGGCAGGGGTGCGATCGGTGGCGTTCACCCGCAAAAGCGTACGCGGGCGCACGGCCGCGCACCGACTGGTCGGGCCGCCGGATCGCCACCGGTTCGGCGCAACGATGCCCGACAGCCTGTCAATTCCCCAATGGACAGATATGTATGACTATGTCCAAGATCAGGGGCATGCGCAGACTTCTTGCTTCCTCGATCGGTGTCACTTGCACGGCGGCCCTCGCCCTTCCCCTGCTCTCGCCAACTGCCACGGCGAGCGTCCCGGCCACGACGACCGCGAAACCGGTGTCGTCCGCGGAGCCCCCAGGCAGCACCCAGTCGCTGCCCCTCGCACCCCTGACCCGCGACCGCGTCGCCGGCGCCCCCGCCGAACAGGGCCTGACCCGCCGGGACGTACGACGCTTCTCCCTCGTCGGTGTCGTCTGGGACAGCCCCGAGACAGAACTCCACGGCCGCGTCCAGGTCCGTACGCGCGCAGCCGGCTCGGACAACTGGTCCGGCTGGCAGGACATCGAGACGCACAACGCCGAGCACGCGGCCGACCCGGGGTCGCCCGAGCGCACCTCCGGCCGGGTACGCGGCGCCACCGCCCCGCTGTGGGTGGGGGACTCGGACGGCGTGGAGGTACGCGTCAAGGCGGACGCCGAACACAGGCTCGAGAAGACCGACGAAGGCACCCGCACCACCACGGTCGTCTCCCCCCTCCCCTCCGGCCTCCGCCTCGAACTGGTCGACCCGGGCGACGAGCCCCCACCGACGCAGCAGGTCCCGGCCGCCGCTTCCCATGGCGAACCGGCCGAGGAGCCCGCTGGCGAGGACTCAGCGGTCGAGGAGCCCGCCGGTGAGGACTCAGCGGTCGAGGAGCCCGCCGGTGAGGACTCAGCGGTCGAGGAGCCCGCCGGTGAGGACTCCGCTGCTGAGGACCCCGCCGTCGAGGAGCCCGCTGCTGAGACCTCCGCCGGTGAGGACTCTGCTGCTGAGACCTCCGCCGGTGAGGACTCCGCTGCTGAGACCTCCACCGGCGAGGACCCCGCTGCTGAGGACCCCGCCGTCGAGGACTCCGCTGCTGAGACCTCCACCGGTGAGGACTCCGCCACCGAGACCTCCACCGGCGAGGACCCCGCAGCCGAGACCTCCACCGCTGAGGACCTCGCCGCCGAGGACGTCGCCGTCGAGGACGCCTCCGCCGCCAACACCGACCTCGTCCCCCTCGGCGCCACCGAGATCCCGGAGTTGAGCCGGTCCGAGACCGAGCAGGAGCTGTTCACCCTGCGGTACGGCGAGCTGACGCAGCAAGAGCTGGCGAAGCCGTACATCGGCCCGCGGCCGCGCATCGTCACGCGGCGCGGCTGGGGCGCGGACGAGAAGCTGCGGGAGAGGAAGTTCATCTACACGAAGAAGGTCAAGGCGGCCTTCGTGCACCACACGGCGTCCGGCAACGCATACAGCTGCGCCCAAGCGCCCTCCGTCATTCGCGGTATCTACCGCTACCACGTCAAGAGCATGGGCTGGCGCGACATCGGCTACAACTTCCTCGTCGACAAGTGCGGAAAGATCTACGAGGGCCGTGCCGGGGGTGTGGCGAAGCCGGTCATGGGCGCACACACGCTCGGTTTCAACAGCAACAGCATGGGGATCGCCGTCCTCGGCAGCTACGGCTCCACCAAGCCGTCCACCGCCGCGGTGAACGGCATCGCCCGGCTCACCGCGTGGAAGCTCGGCCTGTACGCCGCCAATCCGCGCGGAAAGACATATCTGAAGTCCGCCGGTGGCAATCTCTACCCAAAGGGAAAGAACGTACGACTGAATGTGATCTCCGGTCACCGGGACGGCTTCGCCACGTCGTGCCCCGGTGGGCAGCTCTACCGCAAGCTCGGCACGGCCCGCGCGGACGCGGCCCGCTACCAGGGACGCTAGACGACCGGATCGGGGCCCAGGGGGGCTTGGGAACCGTCCGGGCGGCCCGGGAACCACCCGGGGCACCAGGGAGTCTGTCCGGTTGTCCGCCGGTCCGGAGGACACATTCACCGCCGTCGGGGGGCAAGAGCGGAATGCCGCACGGCCGTCGAAGGCGCCGCACAACGGTCTGCATACACTGGCCGGCCGAAAGACAGTTCGGCCGGTCCCGGCAGGAAGCAGAGACGACAGGTGACAGAAGCGATCCTCCTGGTCGGCGGCAAGGGAACACGGCTGCGCCCGCTCACGGTGCACACGCCCAAGCCCATGGTCCGCGCGGCCGGGGTCCCCTTCCTCACGCATCAGTTGGCGAGAGCGAGAGCGGCGGGCGTCGACCACATCGTGCTCGCCACCTCCTACCTGGCCGAGGTCTTCGAACCGTACTTCGGTGACGGCTCCTCGCTGGGCCTGCACATCGAGTACGTGACGGAGGAGGAGCCCCTCGGCACGGGCGGCGCGATCCGCAACGTGGCGTCCCGTCTGCACTCGGGCCCCGACGACCCGGTCCTGATCTTCAACGGCGACATCCTGACGGGCCTGGACATCAAGGCGCTGGTGCACACGCACGAGACGACGGGCGCGGACGTGTCGTTGCACCTGACGAAGGTGACGGACCCGCGCGCCTACGGCCTGGTCCCCACCGACGACACGGGCAAGGTCCTGGCCTTCCTGGAGAAGCCGCAGACCCCCGAGGAGATCGTCACCGACCAGATCAACGCGGGCGCGTACGTCTTCCGCCGCTCGGTCATCGACACGATCCCGCAGGGCCGCCCGGTCTCCGTCGAGCGCGAGACCTTCCCGGACCTCCTCTCCGCCGGCGCCCACCTCCAGGGCATGGTCGACTCGACGTACTGGCTGGACCTCGGCACCCCGGCGGCCTTCGTCCGCGGCTCCGCCGACCTGGTCCTGGGCCGCGCCCCGTCCCCCGCGGTCCCCGGCCGCTGCGGCGACCGCCTGATCCTGCCGACGGCGAGGGTGGCCCCCGACGCCAAGCTGACGGGCGGCACGGTGGTGGGCGAGGGCGCGTTCGTGGCGGAAGGCGCCCGGGTGTTCGGCAGCACGATCCTCCCCGGCGCCGTCATCGAACCCGGCGCGGTCATCACCGACTCCCTGATCGGCACCCGCGCCCGAGTGGGCGAACGCTCGATCCTCACCGGCACGGTCATAGGCGACGGCGCGGTCATAGGCCCCGACAACGAACTCCGCGACGGGATGCGCGTGTGGTGCGACGCCCAAATCCCACCGGGAGCGGTGCGCTTCTCGTCGGACCAGTAACCACCAACCAGCCGACACCGACCGCGCCACTCCACCGACCCGCCGAAACCCGACGACGCCGGCCGGGCAATCCCGGCCGGTCCGGCGTTCGAGGGTGAGGGTTGCCGTCCCGATCCCTCGCCCACCCCCGCGGGGGAAGCCGTGTCGGCGGCGGTCAGCTGTATCCAGCCCGTCCGGCGTTTGAGGACGAGGCCCGTTCAGGGCCGACAGCGGGGGTCTGGGGGCGCAGCCCCCAGGGACGGGAAGGGTAGGGGCGGCGGGGGCGAGAACCGCCCATACAGCAACCACAACGCCGCGCACCTCACAACCGCCCGATATCCCCCCGAGGCATCCGCGGCGCCCGCCGAGCCGGTCCCCTCCCACTCAACAAAATCAACCGAGCCGCCCGATGCCGCTGCCCCGCATACGGCTCCAACAGCTCCAACATCACCGCGTCATCGGCATACCGATCCCCGGCCAACGCCCACCCGACAATCCCCGGCAGATGCAGATCCCCCACGGTCACCGCATCCGGCGCCCCATGACTACGCTGCACCACTTCCGCCGACGTCCACGGCCCAACTCCCGGCACGACCTCCAACCGAGCCCGCGCCACCGCCGGAGGCATCCGCACCGCCTCCTCCAAACGCGCAGCAACCCGCACAGCCCGAAGAATCGTCGACGCCCGCTTGTTGTCGACACCCGCCCGATGCCACTCCCACGACGGAATCAACGCCCACGTCCGAGGCGCGGGCATCACATACATCCGCCCCGGCGCGGGCCCAGGCGCCGGCTCCCCGAACTTCCGTACCAGCAACCGCCACGCCCGATACGCCTCATCCGTCGTGACCTTCTGCTCAAGAATCGACGGAATCAACGACTCCAGCACCAGCCCGGTCCGTGTCAGCCGCAGCCCCGGCCGCCGATGCCGCGCCATCGCCACCACCCGATGCCGAGGCGCGAAGACGGACGGATCGTCGGCGGCCCCCAGCAGATCCGGCAACTGCTCCAACAGCCACTCGGCCCCGGGCCCCCACGCCTCCCCGCGCACCTCACCGCCGTACACAGCCACCCGCAGCGTCCCGGGCCCGGCAGGCGTAAGGGTGGCCCGCCACACGGACCCGTCCGGCATCGCCCGGAACGTCGGATCCGCGGGCCCACGCCTCAGCGGCCCGACCACCAGCCCCAGGTCGAACGGCCTCTTCGGCACCCACGTCCGCACCCGCCCCGGAACGGGAGCCGCCTTCCGCGCGGCGGGCACGACGACTTCCCCTCCGCGCACGGTGGTACGCGTGGGCCGGGGAGCGAACCGTCCTGCCACGAATGAGTTCCCGAGTAGTCGGAGGTGCCTGATGTGCCTGATGTGCCCTGGTTACCTGGCTGCCCTACGAGACTAGGCGCCCGTACGACGAACTGCGGCCGTACGCCCCATCTCACCGCACCTCGATGAACGCCCCCGCATCCCGCTCGCCCCGAGGCCGAGGCTCCTCCGCCGGATGCCCCACCGCCACGGCCCCCATCGGATCCCACTCCTCCGGCAGCCCCAGCACCTCCCGCACGACGTCCCGGCAGAACATCGTCGAGGACACCCAGGCCGACCCCAGCCGCTCCCCGGCCAGCGCGACCAGGAAGTTCTGCACACCGGCCCCGGCGGCGACCACGAACATCTCCCGCTCGGCCCCGTCCCGCCGCGCGTCGCCGTACGTGTGCGACCCGTCCATGACGAGACACGGCACGACGAGATACGGCGCGTTGCGCAGCACGTCCCCCCGCCGCACCCGCTTGGCTATGGACTCCTCCGACTTCCCGTCCCGCCGCAGATCCGCGATCCACGCATCGCGCATCGCGTCCAGAAGCTCGGTCCGCGCGGCCTGCGACTCCAGCAGTACGAACCGCCACGGCGTCGTGTGGTGCGGCGCCGGCGCCGTCACGGCCGCGGCCACGGCCCGCCGTACGGCTTCCGGGTCGACGGGCTCGTCGGTGAAGGCCCGTACCGTACGTCGCTGGGTCACCGCTTCCCGGACCGCCTCGGACGTCCCCAGCCGGAACATGTCGTCACGCGCGCTGCGCACCATGACGCGCGCCCCCGCACCGTGTTGGTCACGATCCTCGGCCACCACGTGCGGCAGCCCGCGCACGACGGCGACGGGCAGCCCGGCCGCCTTGCCCTTCACCAGATCCCCGGCCGCGGCCAGTTCGTCCGCCGTCGCCACGACCGTCGCGCTGAGCGGGTTGCCGTACGCGTCCGTACCCCCGCGCAGATCGTCCAGCACCCGCACGCCGGCGGCGCCGATGGCGACATCCGTGAGCCCCGCGCGCCACGGTCGCCCGAATGTGTCCGTCACGACGACCCCGACGTTGATGCCGAGGGCGTCCCGCAGCCCGTCCCGGACCGCCCGTGCGGAGGCGTCCGGGTCCTCGGGCAGCAACAGCACCGTGCCGGAGGGGGTGTTGGAGGCGTCGACGCCGGCGGCGGCCATCACGAGCCCCTGCCGGTTCTCGACGATCCGCAGCGGCCCGCGCCGTGCCACGACCCGTACGGTCTCGGCGTCGATCGCGGCCTCCCGGTCGACCGCCTCGACGACCCGACCCTCCGCCTTGGACACGATCTTGGAGGTGACGAGCAGCACATCCCCGTCCACCAGCCCCGGCTCGGCGGCGGCGATCAGCTTGGCGAGGTCGTCACCCTGGCGCACCTCGGGGAGCCCGGGCACGGCCCAGACCAGGTAACCGTCGACAGGCACACCGTTCAAGCCGCCCGCACCCCCTCCGCCAGCGCCAGCGCCTCACGGGCCATCCTCGCGGCCGCCTCCACGTCGGTCATCATCAGTGGCACAGCCCGGCACCGGATGCCGGCGCTCTCCACGCGCTCCACCACGCCGGCGTCCACGGTGTCGACGAGCCAGCCGTCCAGCAGTCCCGAGCCGTAGTGCTCGGCGACCGCGGCGGCCGTCGACTCCACGCCGACCGCCGCGAGCACCTTGTCGGCCATCCCGCGCACGGGCGCGTCCCCGACGATCGGCGACAGGCCCACCACCGGCACTCCGGCGTCGGCGATCGCCTCCCGGATGCCGGGCACGGCGAGGATCGTGCCGATGGAGACGACCGGGTTCGACGGCGGGAACAGTACGACGTCCGCCTCCGCGATGGCCTCCAGGACGCCGGGCGCCGGCTTGGCCTGCTCCGCACCGACCGGCACGACCGCCTGGGCCGGCACCGAGGCCCGCAGCCGCACCCAGTACTCCTGGAAGTGGACCGCCTTGCGCTCACCGTCGACCTCGACGGCGACATGCGTCTCGACGCGGTCGTCGGTCATCGGGATCAGTCGCACGCCCGGCTTCCACCGGTCGCACAGCGCCTGAGTCACCGCGCTCAGCGGATATCCGGCGCTGATCATCTGCGTCCGCACGATGTGCGTGGCGAAGTCCCGGTCACCGAGCCCGAACCACTCGGGCCCGATGCCGTACGCCGCGAGCTCCTCCTTGAGATGGAAGGTCTCGTCGGCCCGTCCCCAGCCCTGCTCCTCGTTGATGCCGCCGCCGAGCGTGTACATCACCGTGTCGAGGTCCGGGCAGACCTTCAGCCCGAAGAGGTGGATGTCGTCCCCGGTGTTGCCGATGACGGTGACGTCCGCGTCCGGCACGGCCCGCTTCAGACCGCGCAGGAACCGGGCACCACCGATGCCGCCTGCCAGAACCACAATGCGCATGGGAGCCAGTCTTGCAGGCGGGTACGACATCGCGTCACGCGGTTACGACGCCCACCTCGTCGTGGGCGGCCGGCGCGGAGCAAGCCGTGTGCATCGGCATCTCCGTCAGGCCCGGGTAGTAGACGTGCAGGCTCACCGCCGGCTCCAGCGCGTCGTTCACCACCTCGTGCACGTACCCCGGCGCGAACACCCGTTGAGCTCCGGGCCCCAACGCGCGCGTGCCGCGCGCCGTGCGCTCGGTGAGTGCGCCGTCCAGGACGGTCAGCACACCGGAGGAGCGGCCGTGGTCGTGCGGCCCGCTGCCCTGCCCGGGCACCCAGGACAGCAGCCACACCTCGTAGCCGGGGCCGGTGCACAGCCGGTGGTACCAGCGCGTGGTCGCGTCGTACCGGACGAGGTGCTCCCACTGGGAGCGGTCGGCGGCGATGGAGCGGGCCAGGCCGACGAACTCGGCGACGGTGGCCGGGTGCTCGCGCGGTACCTGGAGCAGGTGCGGGACTTCGAGGATGTCGCCGGCGATCTGGAGGTCGCTGTCGCTGTTCATGGGTGCGGTGGTTCCTCGGCGGAAGAGTGGGGGATGGCTGGGTGTCGCGGACCGTCCGCCGGGTCACGGGGGACGGAGGTGCCCTGGTCCGGGCGGTGGGAACAAGCAGCCGAGTCGCGGTGGACTCAGAGGCAGCCGGAGCGCGTTGGGCTCAACAGCTGGAACAGCAACAACAGCTACAGCGAGCGTGGGCAGCACCGAGGGACCCGGCGGTGCGGGTCGAGGTGAGTGCCAAGTTCGCGAGCATGCCCACAAGGACATCGGTTCATACCTGCACTGTCAACTCGACGCCCGGCATGTGGGACATGTTTCACCTCATTCGGTCCATCTGTGAGGTGAAAGGTTTGTTCAGGTGTCAGCCGGGACACATGCCGCACATCCGGGAGCACAAGCCTCGTTGCGATCCCGTGATCCGACTGTGATCCGGTTCGCTTCGACACGCGTGTCGGAACGAGATCGAACTTCTGGGCGTCCTTCTCCATACAGGTCCGGAAAGGCATGGCGTGGCGTCGGAAGCCCTCTCGGGTCTCGTCCGCTTGTCAAGGTTTAGGCCGATTTGAACACTTTCTGCTAGGCCTTGGTTCCGCAGAGTGAATAAGGGGCTCAATAGCAGATCTCGGCTTGACTCGCCCGGAGCAGCACACTTGTAATTTCACTCGTGTCGTTCAGCCGGAATCGGTAACGACCGCATCACGGGGACGCGAAAGTACAGACGAGGGGCGCACATGACCGAGCTGGTGCAGCAACTGCTGGTCGACGACGCGGACGAGGAACTCGGCTGGCAGGAGCGCGCGCTGTGCGCCCAGACCGACCCCGAGTCCTTCTTTCCCGAGAAGGGCGGCTCCACCCGCGAGGCCAAGAAGGTCTGCCTCGCCTGTGAGGTCCGCTCCGAGTGCCTCGAATACGCCCTCGCCAACGACGAGCGCTTCGGCATCTGGGGCGGCCTGTCCGAACGCGAGCGCCGCCGGCTGAAGAAGGCCGCCGTCTGATCCCAGGGGCACCCGCCTCACGTACGCACCCACATACGTCACGAACGGCCCGTCGCAGGTGGGTTATCCACAGGCGGCGGGCCGCCGTCATGGCCAGCCGATAGTGTGGCTGCTCGTCCGAGACGCCCCGCTGCCCCCTCGGGGCACAGGCGTCCACCGCAGTCCACCGAACCGGGGCCCGTACCTCGATGTCCGTGCACAGCCACACGGCAGCCCAGCAGGATCCAGCTGCCACACCTGAGTTTCCGCGTCATGTGGTGACCGCGGTCCTCGTCTCCCATGACGGCGCCCGCTGGCTGCCCGACGCGCTCGCCGGGCTGCTCGGCCAGGAGCGCCCCGTGCAGTACGCCATGGGGGCCGACACCGGCAGCGCGGACGCCTCCGCGCAGCTGGTCACCGACGCCCTCGGCGCCGACCGGGTGCTGCACCTC
This sequence comes from Streptomyces sp. NPDC002838, assembly GCF_040295365.1. Classification (NCBI taxonomy): domain Bacteria; kingdom Bacillati; phylum Actinomycetota; class Actinomycetes; order Kitasatosporales; family Streptomycetaceae; genus Streptomyces; species Streptomyces sp. NPDC002838. The sequence goes on from NZ_JBEOVF010000027.1 coordinate 117,709, forward strand.
GCCCGGCGCACCAGTTTCGGCCAGGCCGTCGAGGAGGCGGGCCGCATGGCCCCCGTCCTCACCCCGGACGACCTGCCGTACCTGAAGCGGCCCAGCGGCTGGGACCCCGTCACGCGCACGTGGCGCGACGACGCCTACGACATGCCCGAGCTCCCGCACGGAGAGCCGGTGCAGTGGCTGTGGCTGCTGCACGACGACTGCGCCCCCGAACCCGACGCGCTCGCCCAGCTGCTGCGGGTCGTGGAGAACGAGTACGAACTGGGCCGGGACGACGTGGCCGTCGTAGGCCCCAAGCTCCGCGGCTGGTACGACCGCAGGCAGCTGCTGGAGGTCGGCGTCACCATCGCCGACTCCGGCCGCCGCTGGACCGGCTTGGACCGCCGCGAACAGGACCAGGGTCAGCACGACCACGTCCGGTCCGTCCTGTCCGTGTCCACCGCCGGCATGCTGATCCGGCGCGACGTCTTCGAGCAGCTCGGCGGCTTCGACCGCCGTCTGCCCCTGATGCGCGACGACGTCGACCTGTGCTGGCGCGCCCACGCCGCCGGCCACCGCGTCCTGGTCGCGCCCGAGGCCGTCGTACGACACGCCGAGGCCGCCTCGCGCGAGCGCCGCACCGTCGACTGCGCGGGCCGCACCGCCGCCTCCCCGCACAAGGTCGACAAGGCCGGCGCCGTCTACACCCTGCTCGTCAACGCGCGCACGGCCGTGCTGCCCTGGGTGCTGCTGCGCCTGATCCTCGGCACCCTGCTGCGGACCCTCGCCTACCTCGTCGGCAAGGTCCCCGGACAGGCCCTCGACGAGATCCGCGGCCTGCTGGGCACCCTGCTGCGGCCCGAGCGGATCCTCGCCGGGCGGCGCAGGCGCGGCCGTCCGGCCGTCGACAAGGACGAGATGCGGCCGCTGTTCCCGCCGCCGGGCGCGACTGTCCGCGCCACCGTCGAGCAGGCCGCGGGCAACCTCTTCGCCGACTCCGACCCCGAGATCACCTCCGGAGCCGGACGGCACGGCGGCGGGATCGAGTCCGGGCCCGGCGGCGACGACGCCGACTTCCTGGAGATCGAGCAGTTCGCCCGCCTCAAGCGCATCGCCCGCAAGCCCGGCCCGGTGCTCTTCCTGGTGCTGCTGCTCGTCTCCCTGCTCGCCTGCCGCGCCCTCATCGGCGGCGGCGCTCTCGCGGGCGGCGCCCTGCTGCCCGCCCCGGCCGACTCCTCCGAGCTGTGGTCGCGCTATCTCGACTCCTGGCACGCGGTGGGCGCCGGCGGTACCTCGTCCGCACCGCCGTACCTCGCGCTCGTGGCGATGCTCGCCTCCGTGCTGTTCGGTTCCACCGGCCTCGCGGTCACCGTCCTGCTGGTCTGCTCGGTGCCGCTGGCCGGCCTCGCCGCGTACTTCGCCTCCCGCCCGTTGGTCGAGTCGCGCCTGCTGCGCGCGTGGGCGGCCGTCGTCTACGCCTTCCTGCCCGCCGCCACCGGCGCCCTCGCCGGCGGCCGCCTCGGCACCGCCGTCCTTGCCGTCCTGCTGCCGCTCATCGCGCGCGCCGGCGTTGCCGCCAGCGGCCTGGCGAACGCCTCGGACGCGCGCGGCAGTTGGCGCGCCACCTGGGCGTATGCGCTGCTGCTGACGATCACCACCGCGTTCACGCCGATCGTGTGGCCCATCGCGCTGGTCCTCGGCATCGCCCTGCTGGCCGTGCGCCGCGCCGAGATCACCGCCTACGGCCCCCGCGTCCTGGCCCAGCTCGGCACGCCCCTGCTGATCCTCGCGCCCTGGTCGCTGTCCCTGCTGCCGTTCGGCTTCTTCCAGGAAGCCGGTCTGGAGTACGGCTCCTCGGCGGCCTCCGCCCTCGACCTGCTCGGCGCCAGCCCCGGCGGCCCCGGCACGGTCAGCGGGCTGATGCTCATCGGGATCGTCCTGGCCGCGCTGGCCGCCCTGCTGCGCTCCGAGCGACAGTTCGGAATCTGGACGGCCTGGGCCGCCGCCCTGGTCGGCCTCGTCTTCGCGGTCCTGTCCAACGGCTCCACCTGGGCCGGCCCCGCGACCCTCGTCTACGGCCTCGCCCTCCTGGCCGCCGCCGTCCTCGGCGCCGACGGGGCACGCTCGCGCGTGGCCGAGCAGAGCTTCGGCTGGCGTCAGCCGGTCGCCGTGCTGATCGCCTTCGCCTCGGCAGCGGGCCCGCTGCTCGTCGCCGCCGGCTGGATGATCGGCGGCGCGGACGCGCCGCTGCAGCGGCGCGACCCCGTGCAGGTGCCCGCGTTCGTCGCCGAGGAGAGCGGCACCCGCGACCAGGCCCGCACCCTCGTCCTCGACAGCGACTCCGCCGCTCACGTCGGCTACATGCTGGTGCGCGGCTCCGGGGCCCGCCTCGGTGACGCCGAGGTCGCCTCGGCCGACGGCGAGAACAGCAACCTCGACAAGGTCGTCGCCAACCTCGTCGCCGGCTCCGGCGCCGACCAGGCCGACCAGCTCGGCAAGTTCGCCGTGCGCTACGTCCTCGTCCACCAGGGCGCGCCCCGCGAGATCACCCGCGTCCTGGACGCCACGCCCGGCCTGAGCCGACTCAGCCAGCAGGACGGCAGCGGGCTGTGGCAGGTCGACCAGGAGGTCGCGCGCGCCACCATCGTCCCCAAGACCGGCAACCCGCAGCCCGTCGCCGCCGGACCCGTCGACATCCACACCACGATCCCGGCCGGTGCCGACGGCCGGATCCTGCGCCTGGCCGACACCGCCGCCGAGGGCTGGACCGCCACCCTGGACGGCAAGCCCCTCACCCGCACCACGGTCGACGGCTGGGCCCAGGGCTTCGAACTGCCCGCCTCCGGCGGCAAGCTGGACGTCACCTTCGACGACCCGATCACCCACACCGCCTGGCTGTGGGCCCAGGGCGCCCTCGCCGTCGTCCTCGTCGTCCTGGCCCTGCCCGGCCGACGCCGCCACGTCGACGACGACCTGCCCGAGGAGCCGGCCATTCCCGCCCAGGCCGTGGCCGGCGAGGGCCGCCGCGCCCGCCGCCTGCGCGCCCAGGCGGAGGCCGAAGAGACGGGCCGGACTGGGGACTTCCCGCCTCCTCCACAGGAGGCGCCCGCCGCGGTACCGCAGCAGCAGTCCTACGGCGAGTGGGACACGCCGAGCTACGCGGGCGCCGAGTACGGCGGCGGCTACGGCGACCAGCAGTACCAGGGCGCCCAGCAGTACCCGGCGGGTGCGTACGACCAGTCGTACCAGGCGGACCCGTACCAGGGCGGCCAGTACGACCCGTATGCCTACGGCGGCCAGTCCCCGCCGGCGTCGTACGACCCGGCCTACGGCCAGCAGTACCCGCAGCAGGGTTACGACCAGGGTTACGACCAGGGATACGACCCGACGTACGACCCGGCGCAGCAGCCGCACCCGCAGGACACCGGCAGTGAGCAGCGCCCCGACGGGAGTCAGCAGTGAACCGCACCACCCTCTCCCTGATCGCCGGCGCCACCGCGCTCGCCGCCGTCACCGGATTCGCCGTGCTCGAAACGCCGGACACCGCCGGCCAGGACACCGCCAAGGCGGCCGCCGAACTGCCCGTGGAACGCACCAACCTGCTGTGCCCGGCCCCCAGCATCTCCGACCTCGCCGAGACGTCGTACACGTCCTTCACACCCGTCACCAAGGGCACGGGGAGCGACGGCAAGGCCGAACTCCAGCCCGCCACACAGCAGTCGGCGGACGGCACGGGCGACAAGGGCGGCAAGGGCGGCAAGCAGAAGGCCGGCAAGCCGGTCCTGGAGCCGAAGGAACCAGGCAAGCCGGTCACCGGGGACGCCTCCGGTGCCGACTCGCCCGCGCTCGTCGGCACCGCCGAGGGGAGGTTCGCGCCCGGCTGGACCGTCCAGGAGACCACCGAGGTCGCCGCGGGCACGGGTCGCGGCCTCCAGGGCGTCAACTGCACCGCGCCGGACACGGACTTCTGGTTCCCGGGCGCCAGCACCGCCGCCGACCGTACCGACTACGTGCACCTGACCAACCCCGACGACTCCGCCGCCGTCGTCGACATCGAGCTCTACGGCAAAGACGGCGCCCTGCAGTCCGCCGTGGGGGAGGGCATCACCGTCAAGCCGCACTCCAGTGAGCCGATACTGCTGTCCACGCTCACGGACGAGAAGCAGGAGAACCTCACCGTGCACGTCAACGTCCGCAGTGGGCGTGTGGGCGCGGCCGTGCAGGCCCTGGACGACCGGCTCGGCGGCGACTGGCTGGCCGCGTCCACGGACCCGGCGGCGAGCCTCGTCCTGCCGGGCATCCCGAAGGACGCGACTGCCGTGCGCCTGATCGCCTTCACGCCCGGCGACTCCGACGCCGACCTGAAGGTGCGGCTCCTCTCGCCGTCCGGGGCGATCACCCCCGCCGGGAACGAGACGCTGCACGTCAAGGCGGGCATGACCACCGCCGTCGACCTCGGCGACGTCACCCGCGGCGAGGCCGGCTCCCTGATCCTGACGCCGACCGACCAGTCCGTTCCGGTGGTCGCCGCCTTGCGTGTCGTACGCGGCAAGGGGGACGACCAGGAGACGGCGTTCATCCCCGCCACCAGCCCGGTCGGCAAGCGCGCGACGTCCGCCGACAACAGCGCCAAGGGCACCACGCTCTCCCTGGCGGCCCCCGGCCGCGCCGCCGAGGTCAAGGTCACCGCGTCGGCGGGCAGCGAGGGCGGTGCGGCGGTGTCGAAGACGTACACGATCAAGGCGGGCACGACCCAGAACGTGGAGGCACCGGTACCCGGCGGCCTGAAGGGCACGTACGCGCTGACGGTCGAGCCGGTGTCGGGGGGCTCGGTCTACGCGTCCCGCACCCTGGCGGCCACGGAGGACGGAGTCCCGGGCTTCACGATCCAGACCCTCCCGGACGACCGGGGGACGGTGGCGGTACCGGAGGCGGACGAGGACTTGTCGGTGTTGCAGAAGTAGATGGGCTGGGGAGGGGCCGGCGCTGGCCGGCTCAGCTGCGGGCAGCTGTGCGCCTGGGGCGGCTCCCGACCACCTCGAAACCCCGCCTCAGTCCTCCCCGTACCGAGGATCCACAGTCTCCGGAGTCAGCCCCAACAACTCGGCAACCTGCTCCACGACAACCTCGTGCACCAGCGCCGCCCGCTCGTCCCGCCCTTTGGTGCGGATCTCCACCGGCCGCCGATAAACGATCACCCGAGCCCGCCGCCCCTCCCGGGAGGGCACCGTCCCACCCAGCGGCACGGCCTCGTCGTTCCACACCTGCCCAGGCCCGTCCAACCGCGGCACCTCGAGCACCAGGAAATCGATGTCGGCAAGCTGCGGCCACCGCCGCTCCAGGCGCTCCACGGAGTCCTGCACCAGGTCCGCGAACGCCTCGGCACGGCTCGCCGCCAGCGGCACCTGCGGCGGCGCGATCGGCCCGCGCATGCCCCTGCCGTGGCGATCACGACGGCGGGGGCCGGGGCCGGCGGCACGGGGCGGTACGGGGTTGTCCATCACTGGTGAAGCGTAGTCCTCGCCTGAGCCATACGCCCGGCACCCGCGCGGCGTCCTGGACGACGCCGGTCCACCTCGCAGGGCATGTCGGCAGTTGACCATTCCAGCCAAGGTTGGGCTCGGTTCCGTATCTCTCCCAGACCGTCGATCTCAAGGCAATTGACGGGGTTTGTGTCGAGTGGTGACCGGATTCAGAACCGTTCGACCCCTCGAAAGCGGGTGTCCACGCAGGTCAGCGACGTTAGCCCGGAAGGGTGTGTGGGGCGATTCACAGCACGACACGGTGGAGTGACCTGGGGGAGAGTCGTCGCGGCCCGCTCAAGAGTGCGGTACCGTCCAACGTCGTGAGCCCTGTACGTCGCTGTTCGCGCACCGCTTGCGGCCGTCCCGCCGTCGCGACGCTGACGTACGTCTACGCCGACTCGACCGCGGTCCTCGGCCCGCTCGCCACCTACGCCGAACCCCACTGCTACGACCTGTGCGCCGAGCACTCCGAGCGCCTCACCGCCCCGCGCGGCTGGGAGGTCGTCCGCCTCCTCGACGGCTCGGCTCCGGCCCGGCCCAGCGGCGACGATCTGGAAGCGCTTGCCAACGCCGTGCGGGAGGCGGCCCGCCCCCAGGAGCGGGCGGCCCAGGCCGGCGGTGGCGGGGCCCGGGGGGCGGACCCGATGGAGGTCGCACGCCGCGGCCACCTGCGGGTTCTGCGCTCGCCGGACAACTGATCCCCGCTCACTCCGAATCTCTTCGGATCTCTTCGAAATCTCTTCGAATGCGCCTCTTTTGAACGCGCGTTGCGCCGAGTCGTGCACGCTCATTGACGCGTGGTTGGCGCGGACACGACCATTCCGTTTGAGGTAGCGAGAAATCGCTTTCGCATGGCGGAAAAACGGTCGGAAACGCGAACGGTCGGAAACACGGCGGAGACCGGGGAGGCACCCGTGTACGTCCAGGAACTGGAACCCCTCGCCGGCTCACTCGGCCTGTCCGCGCTCGTGGCGGCCTTACCCCTCGTGATCGTCCTCGTCCTGCTCGGCGGCGTCCGCGTCAAGGCGCACCTGGCGGGCCTCACGGGCCTCCTGGCGGCCGTTCTGGTCGCCTGGCTCGCGTACGGCATGCCGCTGGACCAGACGCTCTCCAGTGCCGCCCAGGGAGCCGTCTTCGGCCTCTTCCCCATCCTGTGGATCGTCGTCAACGCCCTGTGGGTGTACCGGATGACCGTCCGCACCCGGCACTTCGACATCCTGCGCCGTTCCTTCGGGCGGCTCTCCGACGACCCCCGCATCCAGGCCCTCGTGGTCGCCTTCTGCTTCGGCGCCCTCCTGGAGGCCCTCGCCGGCTTCGGCGCGCCTGTCGCGATCTGCTCGGTCATGCTCGTCGCCCTCGGGTTCGAGCCGGTGCGCGCGGCGGTCGTCGCGCTGGTCGCCAACACCGCGCCGGTCGCCTTCGGGGCGATGGGCACACCGGTCGTGACCCTCGCCCAGGTCACCGAACTCCCCCTGGACACCGTGGCCTCCGTGGTGGGCCGTCAGACTCCGCTGCTCGCCCTTGTGGTGCCGCTGGTGCTGGTCGGCCTGGTCGACGGCCGCAGGGGCCTGCGCGAGACCTGGGTGCCCGCCCTGGCGTGCGGAGTCGCCTTCGCCGTCGCCCAGTTCGCCGCCTCCAACTACGTCTCCGCACAACTCGCCGACATCGGTGCCGCCTTGGCCGGCGCGGGTGCCCTGGTCGCCGTACCGCAGGCGCGCAGGCCCGCCGCCGAGCCCGTACGCGCGGCCGTGCTGACCGGCACCCGCAGCGAAGAGCTGGACGAGGCAGACCCGCGCGGTGAAGTCGTGCGCGCCTACGCCCCGTACGCGCTGATCGTGGTGATCTTCTCCATCGCCCAGATCCCGGCGGTCAAGGACTGGCTGGCGGGAGCGACCCAGACGTACGACTGGCCTGTCCTGAACGTCGTCGACGCCGGCGGGGAGCCGGTCGGCGGGAACGTCTTCAGCTGGCCGATCGTGTCCACCGGCGGCACGCTCGTGCTGCTGGCGGGGGTCTGCACGGCGGTCGTCCTCGGGGTGCACGCGCGCGTGGCGGTCAAGGAATGGGCCGCCACGGTGTACGAGTTGAGGTTCGCGATCCTGACCGTGACCTCCGTACTGGCCCTCGCCTACGTCATGAACCTCTCCGGACAGGCAGCCACGATCGGCCACTTCGTGGCGGCGGCGGGCGCGGGGCTCGCCTTCCTGTCACCGGTCCTCGGCTGGTTCGGTGTGGCCGTCTCCGGTTCGGACACCTCGGCCAACGCGCTGTTCGGGGCGCTGCAGGTGACCGCCGCCCGGGAGTCGGGCCTGTCGCCCGAACTCCTCGCCGCCGCCAACAGTTCGGGCGGTGTCCTCGGCAAGATGATCTCGCCGCAGAACCTCACCATCGCCTGCGCGGCGGTGGGGCTGGCGGGCCGCGAGGGGGACCTGCTGCGCAAGGTGCTGCCCTGGAGCATCGGTCTGCTGCTGGTGATGTGCCTGATCGTGGTCGGGCAGAGTTCGCCCGTACTGGACTGGATGCTGCCCTGACCTGAGGTAACGGCTGGGCGTCCACATGGTCCGCGCACAGCGCGTTGTCAGCGGGTACGGGTAGTTTGGGGTGACCGACAGGACTTTCAGGAGGGTTGGCCGTGGCTGCTGATCTGTCACAGCTCGTAAAGGCTTACGACGTGCGCGGTGTCGTCCCGGACCAGTGGGACGAGTCGCTGGCCGAGCTCTTCGGGGCCGCCTTCGTCCAGGTGACCGGCGCGGAGGCGATCGTGATCGGCCACGACATGCGGCCGTCCTCCCCGGGTCTGTCCCGCGCCTTCGCGCGCGGAGCGGCCGCACGCGGCGTGGACGTCACCGAGATCGGCCTGTGCTCGACCGACCAGCTGTACTACGCCTCGGGCGCGCTGAACCTGCCCGGCGCGATGTTCACGGCCTCGCACAATCCGGCCCAGTACAACGGCATCAAGATGTGCCGCGCGGGCGCGACCCCGGTCGGCCAGGACACGGGCCTGGCGCAGATCCGCGAACTGGTCGAGCAGTGGAGCGAGTCGGGCGCCCCGGACCCGGGCGCGTCGACGGGGACGATCACGCAGCGCGACACGTTGGAGGACTACGCGGCCCACCTCCGCTCCCTCGTCGACCTGACCTCCATCCGCCCCCTGAAGGTCGTCGTCGACGCGGGTAACGGCATGGGCGGTCACACCGTCCCGACGGTCTTCGACGGCCTGCCGCTGACCCTGGTCCCGATGTACTTCGAACTGGACGGCACGTTCCCCAACCACGAGGCCAATCCGCTCGACCCGGCGAACATCGTCGACCTCCAGAAGCGCGTCCGCGAGGAGGGCGCCGACCTCGGCATCGCCTTCGACGGCGACGCCGACCGCTGCTTCGTCGTCGACGAGCACGGCGATCCGGTCCCCCCGTCCGCCATCACCGCCCTGGTGGCCTCCCGCGAGCTCGCCAAGCACGGCGGCAAGGGCACGATCATCCACAACCTGATCACGTCCTGGTCGGTGCCGGAGGTGGTCAAGGAGAACGGCGGCACGCCGGTACGCACGCGCGTGGGCCACTCCTTCATCAAGGCCGAGATGGCGCGGACCGGCGCCATCTTCGGCGGCGAGCACTCCGCCCACTACTACTTCCGCGACTTCTGGAACGCCGACACGGGCATGCTGGCGGCGTTGCACGTCCTGGCGGCCCTGGGCGGCCAGGAAGGCACGCTGTCGGCCCTGGTGGCGCAGTACGACCGCTATGCCGCCTCCGGCGAGATCAACTCCACGGTCGACGACCAGACGGCCCGCATGGCGGCCGTCAAGGCCGCGTACGAGGGCCAGGAGGGCATCACGCTGGACGAACTCGACGGCCTGACGGTCACTTCCACCGACTGGTGGTTCAACGTCCGCCCGTCCAACACGGAACCGCTCCTGCGCCTGAACGCGGAGGCGAGGGACGAGACGACGGTGGCGAAGGTACGGGACGAGGTACTGGGGATCATCAGGGGCTGAGGCAACGCCGGGTGCCGTTGCAGCCATCCCGCGTAGCTGCGGGCAGTCGTGCCTCCCCCCGTGCCTCAAGGGCCTGGGGGCCACCCCCAGGCGGCACGGTTGGGCGCAACGGCACTCCGCCGGCGCCGGCCGCGCGACCCACCCCCGCCCCGCACCCACGCCGGTCACGCATCAACACCGGCACCCGCTCCCACCCGGCGGTACCCTGACCAGCACATCCGCACACGTACCGCCCGCCCCCGAAGGGAACCCCCATGCCGCTCGAAGCCGGCCTCCTGGAGATCCTCGCCTGCCCGGCCTGCCACGCCCCCCTCAAGGAGCAGGACACCGAGCTGATCTGCACCGGCCAGGACTGCGGCCTGGCGTACCCCGTCCGCGACGGCATCCCCGTCCTCCTCGTCGACGAGGCCCGCCGCCCCGCGTAACCACTGGGCCCGCCGCCCGAGCACCAGGACACCCGGCCACCGGAGGCTGCCGCCCATGCTCGACGAATCGCTGCTCGACAACCCCGACGCACTCTCGGAGGCCGACCACCGCGGCCTGCTCCGCGGCGCCGCCGAAGCGGGCGCCCGCGTCCGCACGGCCGCCCGGCACGCCGCCGATGCGGGCGTGCACGACCTCAAGCCGGACGGCCGCCCCCGCGCCGTCCTCATCGCGGGCCCCGGCGCCGCCGCCACGCACACCGCCGACCTCCTCGGCACGCTCGCCGGCGCCGGCAGCCCCGTCATCCGCCTCGCCCCCACCGGAGTCGCCCCCGCCGCGGGCGCCCTGCGCTGGGAGCTGCCCGGCTGGGTCGGCTCCGTGGACCTGCTCCTGATCGCCACCCCCGACGGCACCGAACCGGGCCTGTCCCTGCTCGCCGACGCGGCCTACCGCCGCGGCTGCGCGGTCGTCGCCGTGGCCCCCGCCCGCACCCCGCTCGACGAGGCCGTGCACGGTGCCCACGGCCTCTTCGTCCCCATGGCGACCGCCCCGTACGAGCAGGACGAGCAACTGCTCGCCGCATCCGCCCCCGGCGTGCTGTGGGCGCTGCTCACCCCGTTCCTCGCGCTGCTGGACCGCATCGGCGTGCTCGCCGCCCCGCCCGACGCCATCGAGAAGGTCGCCGACCGCCTCGACGGCATCGCCGAACGCTGCGGCCCCGCCATCGCGACCTACAGCAACCCGGCCAAGACCCTGGCCGCCGAGCTCGCCGACGCACTCCCGGTGATCTGGACCGAGGGCACCTCCGCGGGCCCGGCGGGCCGCCGTTTCGCCGCAGCGCTCGCCGAGCTGTCCGGCCGCCCCGCCGTCGTCGCCGAACTGCCCGAGGCGCTCGCCGCGCACAGCGCCCTGCTCGCGGGCCCGCTCGCCGCCGGTGCCGACCCCGAGGACTTCTTCCGCGACCGCGTCGAGGAGCCGCCCGCCCTGCACGCACGCGTGGTGCTGCTCCGCGACCGCCCGATCGGCAGCCTCACCGCCGCCCCCGCCGCCCGTGACCTGGCCCTCAGCCACGACACGCCGATCAGCGAACTGGAGCCGGAGTCGGGCGGCGAAGTGGAGACCCTCGCGGAGCTGATCGCCATCACGGATTTCGCCGCCGTTTACCTGGCGCTCGCCTCGGGCGCCTGATCTTGCCCAGGACGCCTTTGACCGCCGTACGCACAGCGAAGCCGTAGGCACAGAACAGCCGTACGCCAAGAGCAGCAGCCGTACGCACAGAGAACCGGCAGAAAGAACCCCATGGACCGCCTCGACAACACCATCCGCCCCTACGCCTGGGGTTCGACCACCGCCATCCCGCAGCTGCTCGGCGTCGAGCCGACCGGTGAACCGCAGGCGGAGATGTGGATGGGGGCCCACCCGGGCGCACCCTCGCGCACCGACCGGGGCACGCTCGTCGAGGTGATCGACGCGGACCCCGCCAAGGAGCTCGGCCCGGCGTCGGTCGCAAAGTTCGGCCCCCGTCTGCCCTTCCTCCTCAAGATCCTCGCCGCCGGTGCCCCGCTCTCCCTCCAGGTGCACCCCAACCTGCAGCAGGCGAAGGAGGGTTACGCGGACGAGGAGCGCCGCGGCATCCCCGTGGACGCCGGACACCGCAACTACAAGGACGCCAACCACAAGCCCGAACTGATCTGCGCGCTCACCGAGTTCGACGGCCTGTGCGGCTTCCGCGACCCGGGCCGGGCCGCCGACCTGCTCGACGCTCTCGGCGTCGACTCCCTCAAGCCGTACGTCGACCTGCTGCACGCCCGCCCGGAGGAGGCGGCCCTGCGCGAGGTACTGACCGCCGTCCTGACCGCCGACCGCGCGGAGATGGCCCACACGGTCGCCGAGGCCGCGGCCGCCTGTGCCCGCCTGGGCGGTGACCACGCCCCCTACGCGGACATCGCCCACCACTACCCCGGCGACCCGGGCGTCATCGCCGCGATGCTGCTCAACCACGTCCGGCTCCAGCCCGGCGAGGCCCTGTTCCTCGGCGCGGGCATCCCGCACGCGTACCTGAACGGCCTCGGCGTCGAGATCATGGCCAACTCCGACAACGTCCTGCGCTGCGGCCTGACCCCCAAGCACGTGGACGTCCCCGAACTCCTGCGCATCGTCCGCTTCGAGCCGAGCGACCCCGGCGTCCTGCGTCCCGAGGCGTCCCCCGACGGCGAGGAGGTCTACGAGACCCCGATCGACGAGTTCCGGCTCTCCCGCTACGTCCTCCCGGAGGGCACCACCGCCCACGACCTCACCCGCCCCACCCCGCAGATCCTGCTGTGCACGGCCGGTTCCGTACGGGCGGGGGAGCACGAGCTGGCCCCGGGCGGCTCCGTGTTCGTCCCGGCGGGCGAGAAGGCCGAAGTGTCGGGTACCGGTACGGTCTTCCGGGCCACCGTGGTCGCCTGAGACGACCCGGCGCGCCGTTGTCGGACCGGGCTGCAACAATGGCCCACCGGCAAAGGACGGGCAAAGGCCCGGCTTCTTGGGCGACCGCGTACGTACGAAGGCGAAGGGACCACGCGAACACATGAGCGCGTCAGGCGGTACCAAGGCGATCGTGGCGGCACTCGTCGCCAACCTCGCGATCGCGGTAGCGAAGTTCGTGGCGTTCCTCTTCAGCGGATCGTCTTCGATGCTCGCCGAGTCCGTGCACTCGGTCGCGGACTCCGGCAACCAGGCCCTGCTGCTCGTCGGCGGCAAGAAGGCCCAGCGCGAGGCCACCCCGCAGCACCCCTTCGGGTACGGCCGCGAGCGCTACGTCTACGCCTTTCTCGTCTCGATCGTCCTCTTCTCGGTCGGCGGCATGTTCGCCATCTACGAGGGCTACGAGAAGATCAAGCACCCGCACGAGATCGAGCACTGGTACTGGCCGGTCGGCGTCCTGGTCTTCGCGATCATCGCCGAGACCTTCTCCTTCCGCACGGCGATCAAGGAGTCCAACACCCTGCGCGGCAACAAGTCGTGGAAGGAGTTCGTCCGTCACGCCAAGGCCCCCGAACTGCCCGTCGTCCTCCTTGAGGACCTCGGCGCGCTCGTCGGCCTGATCCTGGCCCTCGGCGGCGTGTGCCTGGCCCTGGCGACCGGCGACGGCGTCTGGGACGGCATCGGCACCCTCTGCATCGGCGTCCTGCTGATCCTGATCGCGCTGGTCCTGGCCGCCGAGACCAAGTCCCTGCTCCTCGGTGAGGCCGCGGGTGTCGAGGAGGTCCAGAAGATCGAGGCCGCCATCGTCGACGGCGACGCGGTCACCGGCATCATCCACATGCGCACGCTCCACCTCGGCCCCGAGGAACTGCTGGTCGCCGCCAAGATCGCCGTCCAGCACGACGACACGGCCACCGAGATCGCCTCCGCCATCAACGCCGCCGAGGCCCGCATCCGCGAGGCCGCCCCGATCGCCCGCGTGATCTACCTCGAGCCCGACATCTACAGCGAGGCCGAGGCCGCCAAGGGCGCCGACCGCGAGGCGACGCCCGGGGGGCCGACCGCGCACGACGCCGGGCACTGAGTTCCGTTACGGCAACGGGGTCCGCCGAGTCGCTCGGCGGACCCCGTCGTCCGTTCCGTCCTCCGTCACGTCACAGGTGCTCGGGCCACAGCGACGACTGCGCCACCGGCCGCCGCCGTACGGTCCGTGCCGCGATCCCGAGGACGACCCCGGCGAGCGCGAGCACGAGCCCCGGCAGCGTGCCCACGGCGAGCAGCACCGGCACCGTCCCACCCCGGTCGCCAGTGAAGAGCCGGGAGTCCATCGAGTTCAGCCGATGGTCGCCGAGCAGGAACAACCTGCCCTCGGGCACTTGCACGTCATACGGCCGGTGCAGCCCGCCCGCGATGCCGTCCTGGCGTAAGGCTCGTGCCGCGGCTTCCCGTTGACGGCGATCCGCTCCCGCGTCGACCCCGCACTCGCGCAGCACACGACACGGTCACCGCCCACGCCGACGACGCGCTGCATGACGGACTCGGCGAACTGATAGCGCTCCGGCGCCGAGTACAGCACCACATCGCCCCGTCTCACCTCGTCCCCGCCGACGCGCTCGGCGACGATCCGATCGCCGACGGCGTACGTCGGCGACATGCTGTCGCTCGGCACCGTGGCCGGCAGACAGCCCGCCCGTAGCCACCCGAGCGACGCGATCACGAGCACCACCCCCAGGTCGCGACCGCAGAGAGTAGCGGCCCCGTCGACTACCGGATCTCGCCCAGAACGCCGAGGACGGCCCTCTCGTCCGGCGCGGTGGAGAGACGCTCCCGGAACCCGGCGTCCATCAGCTTCCGCGACAGCAGCGCCAGAATCCGCAGATGCTCGTCGCCCGCGGCCGCCTCCGGTACGGCGATCATGAACACGAGCCTGGCCTTCGTACCGTCCATGGAGCCCCACTCGACACCCTCGACGGACCGCGCGAAGCCGACCACGGGCGCGGTCACCGCGTCCGTCTTGGCGTGCGGGATCGCGATCTCCTCGCCGAGACCGGTCGTCCCCTGCTCCTCGCGCCGCAGCGCCGTCCGCACCAACTCGTCCACATCGGCCACCTTGCCGCTCCGCGCGAGCAGATCCGCCAGCTCCCGGATGGCGGCCTCCTTCTCACGAGCGTCGAGCCGAACCTTCACGGTCCGCTCGGTGAGGTGGCCGGAGAGCACCTCGTCCTCGGCGGCATCGGAGCCGGTACCGGCCGAAGCGGCGACCGCCCGGGATTCGGCCACGGCCTGCCGCGATACGGCGGTGTCGGCGTCCGGCACACCAGCGCCCGCCCCGATCAGCGCGGGCTCGGGCCCGGCCGCACCTCCGCCGCCGACCGACGCACCCTTCCGCCTCCGTTCGCTGACATCGACCAACGAGACCGTCGTCAACCCCGTGACCACCGTGCCGATCACCACGGCCACGAAGAACATCGGTACGCCACTCACCGCGCCCAGCACCGCCACGATCGGCCCGCCGTGCGGCACCGCGTCCTCGACGCCGGCGACCCCGGCGATCGCACCGGCCACCGCACCGCCGAGCATGTTGGCCGGGATGACCTGCGCGGGCCGCGCCGCCGCGAACGGGATCGCGCCCTCGGAGATGCCGAAGCAGCCCATGAACAGCGCGGCGAGCCCCGTCTCCCGCTCCTGCTCGGTGTACAGCCGCTTGCGTATCAGCGTGGCCAGGCCCTGACCCAGCGGCATGACCGGGATCGCGGCCGCGCACATGCCCATGACCGTCTGGTTGCCGGTCGCGATGAGCCCGGTGCCGAACAGGAACGCCGTCTTGTTGACCGGCCCGCCCATGTCGAACGCGATCATGAGCCCGAGAATCGCGCCCAGCAGGATCGCGCTCGTGCCCGTCATGCCGCTGAGCCAGTCGGTCAGGTGCTCGAAGACCCAAGAGATCGGCTTGCCGATGACGTAGACGAAGAACAGCCCGAGCGACGTGGTCGCGACGATCGGGATCACGATGATCGGCATGATCGGCTGCACGAACTTCGGGACCCTGACCTTTTTGATCCACAGCACCAGATACCCCGCGAGGAACCCGGTCACGATCGCCCCGATGAACCCGGCACCGGCCTTCGAGTCGTACAGCGACCCGGTGTTCGCGATCCAGCCACCGACCATGCCCGGCACCAACGCGGGCCGGTCCCCGATCGCGTAGGCGATGTATCCGGACAGGATCGGCACCATCAGCGTGAAGCCGATGACGCCGATGTTGTTCACGTCCATCCAGAAGGAGTCCTCCGGGATGACCAGACCGCCGGACGGGTCGGTGTGTCCGCCGAGCGAGAGCGAGATCGCGATCAGCAACCCGCCGACCACCACGAACGGGATCATGTAACTGACCCCGTTCATCAGCGCCTTGTAGCCGACGCTCCGCTCCTTGCCAGCGTCGGCCGCCCCGGGCGCGGGTGCCTCACCTTCCCTGTGCACGGGCGCCGACCGCACCCGCTCGATCAGCCGCTCGGGATGGCGAATGCCCTCCGCCACGCCGACCGTGAGGACCCTCTTCCCCGCGAAACGGCTGAGGTCCACGTCCTTGTCCGCGGCGACGATGACGCCGTCCGCGGTGTTGACATCGTTGTCAGTCAGTACGTTCTCGGCCCCGATGGACCCTTGCGTCTCCACCTTCATCTCGATGCCGCGGCTCTCTGCGGCCTGCGCGAGCTTCTCAGCCGCCATGTACGTGTGTGCGATGCCGGTCGGGCATGCGGTCACCGCGAGCAGCTTCAACCGCCTGCGCTCGCCATCGCCGCCGCCCGTGGGGGGAGGGCCGGCCGGACTGGTCACGTCGATCTCCTAACACCTTCGTCACGCGGAACGCCGTCCCGGACGCCCCGCGGGATCGCTGAGAGCTTGCCGATCCCCACGCATCCTGCAACACCCACACCCCGACTCAAGGCGTGAAAGTCCTGCTTCGCCCTCGTCTGCTCACTCCCGTCCTCCCGTTCATAGGTGTCCTGTTATCGCTGTCGCGCCTGCCCTGCGCCGATACCGATGACACTTCGCGATCGGCGTGATGTGTTCGGAGGCGGACTGGGGACGGCAGGGCGCACCGTGTAGCTTGGAACGGAGCCAGACGTCGCTGCTGATGGCGGTCGGGCGGTCCCAGTGCGGACCGGCCGAGGGAGAGAGGGCCTCCGACGGACTGCGCTGCGCACACGCGGGCATGCCTGTGTCCTCCTCGGGCACCCCTGTGTCCGCCGCCGCGCAGACCAGCCGTACCCACCTCGACCCAACCCCGAGGAGCAGCTCGCAATGACGACTGTCGACAACCGACAGGACTTCAAGGTCGCCGACCTCTCCCTGGCCGAATTCGGCCGTAAGGAGATCACCCTCGCCGAGCACGAGATGCCGGGTCTGATGGCGATCCGCAAGGAATACGCCGAGGCCCAGCCCCTCGCCGGCGCCCGTGTCACCGGCTCCCTGCACATGACGGTGCAGACCGCCGTCCTCATCGAGACCCTGGCCGCCCTGGGCGCCGAGGTCCGCTGGGCCTCCTGCAACATCTTCTCCACCCAGGACCACGCGGCCGCCGCCATCGCCGTCGGCCCGAACGGCACGCCCGACAACCCGCAGGGCATCCCGGTCTTCGCCTGGAAGGGCGAGACCCTGGAGGAGTACTGGTGGTGCACGGAGCAGGCGCTGACCTGGCCGAACACCCCCACCGGCGGCCCGAACATGATCCTGGACGACGGCGGTGACGCCACCCTCCTCGTCCACAAGGGCGTCGAGTACGAGAAGGACGGCAAGGTTCCGGACGTCG
>NZ_JBEOVF010000028.1:0-134149 GCF_040295365.1 Streptomyces sp. NPDC002838
CCGAACCGCCGGCCATCAACGCCCGGACGGCGTAGGCATCCGCATCCCCAGTCATCAAGTCACGCGACGACATCCACAGGAATTGACAATTACTCTGGCGCAATGCGTGGGTGATGTCTTTCTGGTCCCGTGCCGGGTGCAGTTGGCCGTCGGTGAGGGCCAGAGCTGTAGTGATGGTGTCGATTCCTGCCAGGTCGTCGCGGACTGCGGTGCCGAGGGCTGCGATCCGGCCCTGGTTGCGGGCTTCGTTGCGGCAGTGGAAGGCCAGGTCGCAGTGGTGGCGGCATCCGGGGTTATAGCTGGCCTGCGTGGTGGCGAGTGCGGCGACGAGTTCATTGCGGGGTCGGGTGGGTTGGTTGTCCGGGCCGGGGGCTAGGTCGAGGGTGGTTAAGGGGGGAATCTTGTCCAGCAGCTCGGGCACGCGCCGGAGTCTGTGCAGGTGACGGCTCAGGGTCTTGATCGGCTGGCAGGCGTTGTAGGGCGTGGCGGTGGGGTGCTGGGTGAAGTTGCGGGGGTTGACCAGGATCACGGTGTCGGAGACGCGCTCTGGCGGGAGACCGTTGTCGGCGAGGAGTTCACGCATGGCCAGGACGTAGGCTGCGGCCTGGTTCAGCGCTGCTGCGGCCTTGGTGGGGTCGGGCTGTCCGTGGATGGCGGGAAAGGACTTGATCTCGACGATGTAGAAGTCGCCGTCGTGCTGAAAGGCGATGATGTCGGGCTCGAGGTCGACCTGGTGACCGGCGACGGTCAGGCGCAGTACGGGGTGGTCGAGGAGTGTGCGGGGCTGGCCGGGCTTGTGGCGTGCTGCGCTGAGGATGTGGGTCCGGGTGCGGGAATGGCGTCGCCCCAGGGGAGATTTGTCCTCGGCGCTGCCGACGCTGTTGATGTCGTCGTAGGACACCTCGGACAGGGTGAGGCCAAGGGCTTGGCGTAGCAGAGGCACCAGTGGTGCTCCGCCCTGGGCGGTGACTTTGCGTTCGAAGGCGAGGCCGTAGTCGAGGGCGAGCCGGGATCTTGTCAGCTGCTGGGGCAGGCCCAAGTGGGCGGCTAGGGCGGCTTTGTCGATGCCGGCCGCATCTATGAGGGTGCGGCGGTCGCAGCTTGGGTTGGCGTTCAGCGCTGCCAGGGTTCGTGCATTGTGCGGAGTGGGCGGTGCGTTTCCGCGTAATACGCCCAGTCGTGCGTCGAGCGAGCTCACTGTTTTCCTTGATGGACAGGCACAGCCGTGCGGATTGTGGGCCTGGTTACGCGGTCCGGCGTCGGCTGGCGACGTTGCGCAGGGTGTTGCCGAAGAGCTGCTCCGCGTCGCCGAGTTTCTGCCGTGCTCGGCGGGCGGCTTCGGCCCGGGCGTCGGCGTCGTCATCGGCATGGATTTCCAGCTCGGCTGCGGCTGCCCGGCGCAGCGCGGTGAGATCGAGCGGGCCGCGCGTGCTGTAGCCGTGGATGTTGCGGCTGTAGTGCTGGAGGAGTTGCCGGACGTGCTGCGGCAGTTCGGTCTCGCCGGTGAGGTTCTCGGCGGCATCGGCAAGGCGCAGGGCCGCGGTGAGGAAGTGGACGCGCTGGGTGAGCGGTCCCACCAAACGCTGTTCCAGCGGCCAGGTACTCAGGGCGAGCAGGGCTCGGGCTGGCGAGAGCAGGTCGGAAGTCACAGCGGCGCAGATG
The DNA here is from genome assembly GCF_040295365.1 of Streptomyces sp. NPDC002838. Lineage (NCBI taxonomy): Bacteria > Bacillati > Actinomycetota > Actinomycetes > Kitasatosporales > Streptomycetaceae > Streptomyces > Streptomyces sp. NPDC002838. Next base: position 1,663 of record NZ_JBEOVF010000028.1, read on the forward strand.
TAGTAGGGACGCGCGTAGGGAGCGGAGCGGAAGGAGCGTTCCTCATCGCGGCGCAGGGTGCTCAGGCGTGCCGTGTTCAGGGGGCCGGAGAAGAACGCCTGGTGGACCTGGCTGAGCAGTCGGGGTGGGGCGGGGACGGTGAGGAGAGTCAGCGCTTGGTGGATCTGGTCACGCACCGGCAGGACGTCGCCATCGTCTTCTGACGGTGTTGGCGCCGCAGGTTCGGACTGGGTCTTGTTCGGGCCGTCGTCCAGTCCGCACAGCACGTCCCAGGCTCGCTGCGTGCGCGTCAACTCCTCCTTCAGGGTGCCTGCTTGGGCCTTGTCGTGCTCCGCGAGCGCCTGCCGGATCGCCTCCTGCAGCTGCTGCATGCGTTTCTCGAGAGCGACCAGATGCTCGTCCATGCTCGCATGCTAGCAGTGACCCATGGCGACCAGATTTCTTCCTGTGTTTTTGGTGTAGTGTCCCGGGCTCGTAAGGCACCACCGGTGCCCTCCTACGCCTCGCTTCCCAGAAGGGCGCATGAAGGCATGAGACTGCTCCACACCTCCGACTGGCATTTAGGCCACGTCTTTCACGGGCACCCACGCGAAGATGACTTCGACGCCGTCCTGTCCGAGATCGTGGCCATCGCCCAGGAAAGCCAACCGGATCTGATCGTCCACAGTGGCGATCTGTTCCACCACTCACGTCCCACCGTCCGGGCTATGACGCGTGCCATGCGCACCCTCAGCGAACTCGCCGCCATCGCCCCCACGGTGGTGCTGGCGGGCAACCACGACTCCCCCGCCTACTTCGAGTTCTTCGGCTCCCTGACTGGCCCTTCGTGGGGCCGGGGCCTGTTCTTCGCCGACCGGTTCCGCCCAGCGCACGAGGGCGGCGTCCTCACCTTCGACGCCTGCGGCGGTGAGCAGCGAATCCGCCTGGCGGTCCTGCCGTTCGTGCATCCGAACCGGTTCTGGCAGCGCTCGGCGACCGGCACGTCGTACGCCGACTACGCCGAGGGAATGCGCGGGCTGCAGGCGGAGCTGATGAGGGCCATGCACGAGGGGTACGACCCCGACCGGGACATTCTACTGTTCGCGGCTCATGTGTATGTCACGGGCGCCAAACGCTCCCCGAGCGAACGGGCCGTGGACGACGACTTCGAAATCGGCCCCGCGAACCTTCCGGAGGTCTCGTACACCGCTCTCGGGCACATCCATCGTCCGCAAACGGTGCGGGGCCCGAAGTTCACTGCCCGGTACGCCGGCAGTCCGCTCGCTATCGACTTCGGCGAAGCCGACCAGTCCAAGAGTGTCGTGATCGTCGACGCCGAGCCCGGACGACAGGCCCGGGCCTTGCCTCGCCGGCTCTCGAGCGGACGACGCCTGACGCACTTCACAGGAACCCTTGACGAGCTCAGGGCCTCAGCTGCCCAGTACGACGGGACCTTCCTCAAACCGGTGATCACCGGCGAGGAACCCGACGCACTCCTCAGCCACAAGATCGCCGAGATCGTCCCTCACGCAACCCTCATCAACCCCGCGCTGGCATGCGAAGCGGCCGCCGACGCAGTCATGGACGGTGACCCCGGTGAGGAGCCTGAGCTCCCCGACGCCTTCCGCGCCTACCTGGCACGCGAGGGACTGAGCGGGGCCGCCGCGGAATCCACCGTCACCGCATTCACCCACCTGCTCAACGAGCTCGACGACGAGACGCTACCCCCGGTCCCCGCCGAGGAAATGCTCCGTGCTGCGCTGGAAAACCCCTGGACGGAGGCATCGTGAAGCCCGATCGGCTCATTGTCAGCGGAATGCGCAGCTACCCCGGCGCCTGCACCATCGATTTCACAGGGAAGCGCCTGCTCGCCATCCTGGGGCCTACCGGCGTAGGCAAGTCCAGTCTCCTCGAGGCGATCGTCTTCGCCCTGTACGGGGCGAGCTCGTGGTCGAACGACCCCAAGGAAGCCTACGAGCTGATCAGCAACGGCTGCCCCAGTATGCACGTGACGTTCGAGTTCTCGGCGAACGGCCGTCAATGGCGGGTGCGGCGAACCCTGTACGCAAACCGTAGGAAGCCACAGGCCTTTCTGGAGTGCATGGCCGAATCCAGCACCGACCTGCGAGTCGACAACACGCGTGCGGTGACAGAAGCCGTCACCCAGCTCATCGGGCTGGACTGGAAGGGCTTCACCAGTACGGTCCTGTTGCCTCAGGGGAAGTTCGACACCCTACTCAAGGCGAACAGGGGCGACCGTGGCGACATCCTGCGGCACATCTTCGGTATCAACGAACTGGAACGTGTCCGCAAGCACGCCAGCGTTCGACTGGATCGGCTGAGCGCGGGCATCCTCGACGCCCGGAGCGCCCGAGCGGAACTCCTACGAGATCCCCATGCTGTCGCCACACAGGCTGCCCTGGATGTGGAGCGTACGACGGCCCTCGCCGCCAGTCGGCGCGAGCGGCTGACCGCTCTGCGCGCGGCACAAGGGCGGGCCGTCGGGCACAAGCACCGCAAGGCCGGTCTGGACAAGGCGGCGCGGCTGCTGCGTGAGCGGAGCGTTCTCGATGCGGCTGTCACGCTGGCCACGCTGGCCAAGGTGAAGACGGAGCTCGATGCCGAAGCCGCAACCCAGGAAGCGAGCGCACGCGATCTGAGCCTGAGACTGGAGGCGGCACAGGCCGCTCTGGACACAGCCGCGCAGGCCGGTGACACGATCCGGTCCCTGTCCGGTGCGGTGACTGTGCTGTCCGGCCTGCCGGGCCGTGCAGCCGGGTTGAACGCCATGGTGCAGCGGCTTGAACAGGAGCAGCTACAGCACAGCGAACATGGGCAGAAGCACACGCAAGCACAGCGGGAGCTGGCCGAACACGAGCAGCGCCTGGCGGTCCTCGTCAAGGATGCCGAACTGGCGCAGCACGCCGTTACCCGCGCCCGCACGCACACCGACCAGGTTCAGGAGACCGTCCGGGCCGCGCTGCAGGATGCCACTGCCGCAGCGACACATCTGCAGTCGGCCCACACGGCACTCGAGACAATCGAAGAGCAGCGCGGGCGCGTCGACAGGCTGGAAGCCGAACTGCGCGAACTGCGCGAGGCCCGGCAAGCGGCCGAGAACGCTCTTGCTGCGGTACTGCGCGGCGAGGCCGCCCACATGGCGGGGTCCGCTCTGGCTCCGGGAGACGACTGCCCGGTCTGCATCCGTCCCCTCCCGAGCGACTTCACTCCCCCGTCTCCGGTGGACAGCAAGGCCGTCGGGAAAGCCAAAATCAAGGTCACCGAATCCTCGAAGTCCGTGAACCCGGCTGTGACCGCCGCAGCGGAGGCAACGGCTCAACTGAACACGGCCAAGCAAGCGGCTCAGAAGCATCAGCACGCACACCTGGCCGCCCTTGAGCGCATGGACACTTCACTGCTCCAGCTGCAGGAGCTGGTGGACACGATGCGGCCGAGCCTCGAGCCTGGCGTGGCCACCACGCTGGACACGCTGAGCCGGCAGACGGCCGCGCAGGCCCGTGCTCTCACAGGCAGCACCCCCAAGGGCCGGGCCCAGATCACGCGTGCGGTCAAGGCACTCGTCCAGCCGCTGCGCGACGCGGAAGCCGAAGCGCTAGCGGCCCACACAAGCGCTCAAGCAGAGCTGGCGACGGCGCAGGCCGAGAAGGAGGCGGCCCAGGCCGACCTCAAACGCCAGCGTGGCCGCTTGCAGCGTGAACGCAAACGGCTGGAGAAGACCCGACTGCAGTATGAGAGCGATCTGCAGACGCTGCTGACCGCGGTCACCGACCTTCCGGCCTCGATACGGCCCGCCCAGGACACACCGCAGGACCTCCCCTCCCCGAAGGACATCGCATCGTCGCTGGAGACAGCCAGCCAGCGCCTCGCACGGCTCGAGCAGACGGCACAGGCTCGTGACGAGGCACAGCAGGCCCTCACCGAGCACGCAGCGCACCAGACGGACCTGGGCGGACGCCGCCAGCGCAACGTGGAAACTCCCACCCGGAATCTCATCAAGAAGCTGGAGCGCTGGGCAGACGCCGCCACGGATGCCGAGAGCCTCCTCGGTGGCGAGACGCCCAAGGAACTGCCGCCTTCCCCGGACGGATCCGACCTGGCTGTTGTCGACTCCTACTATCTGGCCCTCGCCTCGCTGAGTCAGCAGCTGACAAGCGCACTGAAGCAAGCCAGGCAGCGGGCCGTCGACGGGATCCACGCGTTCGAGAAGGAGCTCCTCCTCCAAGCCGACGCCGCCGGTGACAAAACCGACCATGACCCGGGCTTCCCGGTGCCGGAAAAGAGCGACCTGCTCGCACCCGCCGTGCTCGACCCGCTCAGCCGCAAGACGAGCGACGCGGAATCGGCGCACGACACAGCCAAGTCCGACCTGCGTAAGGCTCAGTCCCAAATCCCGCACGCCGAGGCTTTGGACGCTGCCATCACCGCCGCGAACGAGCAGGCCGTGGTGTGGCGGAGAGTGAGCGACCACCTCACCGACACGAAGTTCCTCACCTATCTCACTGAGCAGCGCACCCATTCACTGCTCCGCCACGGGAGCAGAATCCTCCAGCAGATCTCCAAAGGGCTCTATGCGTTCACCAAGGACTTCAAGATCGTGGAGTCCGCCACGAATCTCACACGCGGCTACGAGACCCTTTCCGGCGGGGAGAAATTCCAGATCTCCCTCGCGCTGGCACTGGCACTCGTGGAACTCCACAACCGCAGCAAAAGCAAACTGGAGAGCCTGTTCCTGGACGAGGGGTTCGGCTCGCTGGACTCCGACCGCCTGGACGACACCCTGTCTGTCCTGCGCAGCAGTGTGACCCGGGACAAGACCGTCGTAGTCATCAGCCACCTGTATCCGGTGGCCGAGGCCGTCGATGACGTGCTGTTCGTCGAAAAGACCGTCCAGGGTTCCACGGCCACCTGGCTCACGGAACAAGATCGCGCCGCAGTCATTCGCGATGGGATCCGGAACCTGCTGGAACACACCTGAGCATCACCGGGCTGGCCAACAGTGGCGCCGAGGAGCCCACCCGCCCCCGGGCAGCCTCTTTGGACACCGGTGACCCTCCTTCCTTCCTGTACCCGGCCAATCCCGCACTTCCCCCCGGCGCATCAGGGCACCCCTGGAAGCCTGCGACCGGCGCTGACAAGCATCCAGCTCAGCGCCGGCCAGCCATCCACCCGATGGCGCCGTAGCAGGACCGGCCGACGCCGGGCCGTCTTTGATGTCCCGGCGCAAGAGTGCTCCTTGGAGCCAGGCCATCGAGGAGAACGCCCTCTCCCGGCGAAGTTGCTGACACTCGCACCCAGCGCATGCTCATGGCTCCGCCGTGGTCCACCTCCCCTGGCATGACGCCGCGTCACAGCCCTGACGACTGCCGCGGTATGCCGCGCCTTCCACCCTGTGGCACCGCCAACGCCCGGGGTCGGCACGGCACTTCTGACCCCCTTCCACGATTCGTATCCATGTAAGGAGCAGACCGCATGAGCGACTCTTCTGCCGACGCGCTGGGCGCCGGTACAGCGGTTTTCACCGCCCGCTCGGGGCGGCTGGCCGCGCTGCCGCGGTTGCTGTCGCTGGACCAGAGCGGCGAGCTGACCAGCGCGCACGTGAAGATGGTCGCCACGGCCGTAGGCCGCTCGGAGCGGGCGGTGTGGCGGTGGGTCGCCACGGCGCGTGCCACCGGCCACGTCAATGCGGCGGACCGGACGCGGTTTCGCGTCACCCCGGAGATCCGGCGGCTGCTGGTGCTGTGGGGAGGCAACGCCTCGGCCGTGCACCGCGAGCTGAAGCAGCGGGCCATGGCTAATCCCCGGCTGCCTGCGGTCCCGTCGCTGTCGACGATCCACCGGGCGCTGCGGCGGGACCTGACGCCCGGGGAGCGGGCCGGGCTCGCCAAGGGGGAGGCCGCCCGGCGGGCCTTTGACGTGTACGGGCAGCGCCCGGCCACACACCGCAACGCCGCCTGGGAAGGCGACCACAAGTGCGTGCCCGTGCGGGTGTTGCTCGAGGACCAGCTCGTGCAGCCCTGGGTGACCTGGTTCATCGACTGCCACACCAAGGTCATCACAGGTGTGGCCGTAACCCCCCACGCACCCAGCGCAGATGCGGTGCTTGCGGCCCTGCGGATGGCCCTGGACCGTGCCGAGCCCTTCGGCCCGGCCGGCGGCCTGCCCGGCCTGATCCGGGTGGACCGCGGCAAGGAGTTCCTGTGTGCCACCGTGGCCTCGGCCCTGGGCGCCTTCGCCGTGCCCGTCGTCGATCTCCCGGCCTACAGTCCGCATCTGAAGGGCACTATCGAGGCGCTCAACGGTGCGGTCGAGGACATGCTGTTCGTCTCCATGCCGCGCTACGTGCACCGGCAGACGCTCACCGGCGGCCGGACCGCGGATCCGGACGAGCCCGCGCTCTCCTTCGAGGCGTTCGTGGAGCTGCTGCTGAAGTGGGTGCGCTGGTGGAACACCGAGCACCAGCCCAGGGTGCTGGGCGGCCGCACTCCGATGGAGGCGTGGCGCTGCGATCCCACTCCCCTGCACGACGTTGCCGCCGAGCAGCTGGCCCATTTCGGGCTCGAGGACGACGGGCGCACCCGCACCATCACCACGCAGGGCGTGCGGTGGCGCAACCGCCACTACATCGCCCCCTGGATGGTCGGCCAGGCCGGCGTCCGTGTCGCGGTGCGCCACCTGCCCCACCACGACATGACCATCGAGGTCTTCGGCCTGGACGGCGCGTACCTGGGCAGCGCCGTTCTGGCCGAGGCGGCCAGCGAGGAGCAGGTCAACAAGGTCCGCAAAGCCCGCACCGCCAAGGCGCGGCGGCTTCGCGCGGACGTGAAGGCCGCGGCACGGCTGCGCCGCGAGCGTTTCACGGCCGTCACCACCGCCACCCCGCCCGAGCGTCTGGGTGCGCTGACCGAGGCGGAGGCCGAGGCGGAACTTGCCGAATCGGCCGCCACGGACCTGCGGCGGGCCGATCCCGGCTACATCCCGCACCAGCCCGTCCCGGACGGCTGGGCACACCCGATCCCACCGGCCGCGGACGGGCCGGAAGACAACACCCCTGAGGAGAACGCGTGAGCGGCGACATGGACTACGGCAGGCTGCCCGCAGAGGACGAGGACCACTTCCACCGCCTCGATGCGCATCTGGTGGCCACCGACACGCTCATGACGACACTGGACGACGTCCAGGCGACGATCGACGCCAAGGCCATGATGGTCGCCTACGGAGCGGCCGGATACGGCAAGACGATGTCGGTGAACTCGGCGCTGCGCAAGATCGCCCCCGACAACACCTACCGCCTGGAGCTGCGATCGGGGCCAACCCCCCGCGACATCCGCCACGGACTGTTCCACGCCCTGGGGCTGCCCGGGGAACCGCCCACCCGGCCGATCGAATTCGACACCCTCCTGAAGGAGACGCTGTCGCAGACATTCCGCGTGCTGGTGTGCGACGAGGCCCAGTGGATGGGCCGCAGCTCGTTCGAGTACTGGCGCCACCTGTGGGACGACCGCAACACCGACATCGCGGTGATCTTCGCCGGCGGCGACAACTGCTACAAGGTCCTCAAGCGTGAACCGATGCTGGCGTCACGGATCTTCATCTGGCAGAAGTTCACGCGCATGCCCGAGGACGAGGTCGTCGGCACCCTGCCGGCGTTCCACTCCCTGTGGGCCAAGGTTGCCCCGCAGATGATCCGCAACATCGACCGGGCCGCGGCCCACGGCAACTTCCGCAACTGGACCACCATCACCAAGCACATGCTCAACGGCATGAAGACGAAAGGCCTGACCGAGGTCAGCCAGGACCTCGTCAACTGGGTGTACAGCAAGCTGGGCGGCATGTAGCAACGGCCGCGATGCGCGGCGGCTCGGCGAGCAGGGGCCGCCGCCAACAACCCTGCGCGCCGTACGGACCGGCCTGACGCCTGGCCGGTCCGGGCTGTGCGGCGGGGCGCGGCCAAGAGGGGGTGGTGGCAGTGGCGTACAGCGACGTGACGATCGTGGTGGACGAGCGGGACGACCTGTTCTACACCCGGGCGGCGCTGCAGGCGCACCGGCCTGGGGAAGGCCGTATCACCGTGCAGCCGACGCCGGCCAGCGGCAGCCCGGCCGCGCTGGCGCACGACATGCTGTATGCGCTGGGCAAGCGGCTGGCCCCCGGGCCCAACTCCCCCGATGTGTGGCTGGACTCGGTGAACGCGGCCTGGCTCGCCGCGGCTGCCTGGGGTGTCGCGACCGGGGTGCGGCACGTTGTGGTCCCCCGGGCCCATCTGCTGACCATCCGGCGCATCGACCAACTGCTCGCCTGGCGCGAGTTGACGGGGGCTCAGCTGACCCTGCTGTGGCAGAAGGCCCCGCGCGCACTGCCGCCGGCGCTGGCCCGCATGGAGCGCCGTATCAGCGGCCGGGACCAGTTCGAGGCCCTGCTCGCCGAGCCGGGACCGATACCCGCACGCCCGTCCTTCCCTCCCGCTGCACCGATGGCAGGGCCAGCCGCGGTGGCAGCGGGGCAGTCACCCGCCCGGCAGCCGCAGGAGACGTGGGCGACGTCGCTGAGGCCCGGGCGGCCGGCTCACCCTTGCACCGGCGCGATGGCAACGGCGCAGCTGGTCCAGGCCGCCCCTGCCCTCGAGATCGCGTCCGCGGAGACCGCCGCTCTGGCCGCTCTCGCACACCCGCTCATCGCCGGAGCCCTGAGCGTGCTGGCCCTCACCCGGGCCGGCCTGGGCAGCCTGCGCTTCACCCGCGACCTCGACATCACCAGTGACATCTCCGCCATCAAGCTCCACGGGGTCGGCCACCGGTACTGCCCTCTGCACGCCATCCCTGCCTGGGCACGCCCACTGCTGGCCGCCGCCCGCGCCCACCACCGTCTGACACCCCACCCGCCCGAGGACAGCATGTTCGCCCCCGTCATGGTCGCCGAAGCCCGGCATCTGCGCGCGCATGCCGGACGCCTGCCCCGGCTCAACCTGTCCCTGCCCGCCGGCGTCCTCGTCCCTTGAGGTGCGCGTACCGAAGCACCCGCCCTGCGCACCAGGCAAACGGCAGCGCTGATGCAGGTGATGTCGGAGACTTCGCCCGCTGTGTGGCCGACCCCTGGCGCGACGCCTGTTCTCTCAACACGGAAGCACAGGCCGCCTGCTCAGGTGCGCTTCGGCACTGGAACCTTTCTGCGCGCCGCGGCAGTCCTGCGGGCCTGGGCTCGCGCAGCGTGCTGGTGCTCGAGCGCTTCACGGGTGCGCTTGGGGATGACCAGTTTCATCTTGGTGGCGGGCGCTACGAAGGTGCTGGCGCCGGTGCCGTAGCGGCCGTTGCGGGTGTCGCTGTTGGTCTTGTAGAGCAGGACGTCGACGATGCCGAGGGCTCGCAGGTTGGTCAGGACGCGTTGGACGTCGTCGATGTTGCGCCAGTCTCGGGTGTAGACGCAGATGGGGCGGCGGGTGTCGTCGCTCTTTGTGCGGGTGTTGAGGAGCGTGGCCGCCTTGCTGCGGTAGCCGAGAAGGCCGTCTTCGGTTGCGGTGCGGATCGTGGCCCAGGAGCGGTCAAGGAGGCTGAGCGGGGTGAACCAGAGCCACTTGCCGCTCCAGGGGTGGTCGTCCTCGGTCAGGGAGGTGTCCGGGGCGGCGGCCCATAGCCAGTGCTCGGTCGTCTCGCGTGAGGGGGCGTCCTGCTGGGCCGATGGGGCGGTCTTGGCGATCACGATCGGCACTGTATGCGAGGTTTGTTAGCTTTTTTCGCTTATTTAACCGTTATGGGTCTCGTGGAACGGAACACCCTCCGATGGCGCCGTGACCTGGCGCTGACCGCGTGCTGCGCTGCCGCCGTCGCGGAAGCGGACCGCACAGGCGATCCGGGCCAGCGAGCAGCTCGCCTCATCGACTGTCTGGGAGTTCTGCGCTCGGCACACGGCGCCGGCGCAGCCGCCGCCGTGGATATGCGCGCGCTGCGGCGCGGCTTGCGCCACGGGCTCGCGCCTCTCCTGCCCGCCTGTTGCGAGGACGGTGACCCGCTCGGCGAGGTGAAGCTGCTGGACCAGGATGGTCTGCTGTGTGACGCAGTGGAGGACCTGGGCCGCGAACACCTGGTGCCTCAGCAGGCGTTGATGGAGTACTGGCCCTGGGCGCGCTTGCGTGCCGAGCAGGAGGAGCAGCAGTTGTACGCGGAGATCCGGCGCCTTCCGCCGGACGATTACGCGAAGGTGCGCGAGCTGCTGGCGAGTGATCCGGTGGCGGAGCAGGGCGTGCTCTGGGAGAAGTGGGGCGGGCTGTGGGGGCGGTTCGGGTTCTTCGAGCCGGTCTCGTCCTGGCCGTGGTGCAACGCGGCGGGCTGGTGCTTCCCGTGTCCTGCCTGTGCCTGGCCGATGCGCGCGCAGCCCGCCGGGCAGGGGGTCTTCGCCGTGGCGTGCGACGCCCATCTGCTGGAGGGAGTGCAGTACACCTACCGCCAGGTGCGGGGCGGCAGTGGCCCTCCGGTCCTGGAGGGCGGCGGTGGCTCAGCCCGTTGCGTGGAGGGCTTCCCCGCCGCCGGCGACTACTTGGCCGTCTCCCGGACGGTGTGGCGGTATATGACCCTGCCGGGGCGCATGGAATTCGCGATCCGGGATGCGCTGACGGGGATCGCCGGTCTCGACGTCCTCATGTACCCCGGCGGTGACCGCTACGACCTGCGCATCACGGCCGCCGAGCCGCTGGTGGCCAGGCAGTGGCGGGTGGATGCGAAGGCGTGGCGGTCCTTCGGGGCCCTGGCCGACGCCCTGCTGAAGCGTCCCGTGCTGGGCGCGCCGGTGCCGCTGACGATCGTGGTCCCCCACCGGCAGCGGTCCGACCTTCCGCTGCTGCAGGCGCGCCTTGCCGGGCGGCCGGACCTTGAAGTGATGACCGACAAGGACTTCGTCGCCAAGGTTCTTCGCTGGTGCCGGGGTGAGTCGTGAAGAGCGGCGATGTCCGTGAGGCGTTGCAGCGTTGCGCCATTGCGGCGTATCTCGCCCTGTCCGAGCAGTACTTCGCATTCGAGACCGTCGATGGCCGTCGCGGTGTGCCGCTGGACTTCGCACAGATGTTCGCCGCCCGGCGCACCGATGCATGGGGACGGTGGCGGTCGCTGCCGCGCGCCGAGTACGAGCTGGTGGGCCGGCTGTGGCAGGCGCTCAAGCAGGAGGGAGACCTGGCGCAGCCGGACACGTTCCGCGAGGCGGTCCTGGAGTACGCGGTGGCTTCCACTGCGCTGTTCCGGATTCCGGGGGAGTCGAACGCAGACGAGACCCACTGGTTGGTGGCCTGCCACGCGCAAGAGCCCCTCGTCCTGGCCGAGCATCTCGTCCAGGAGGCCGAGGAGTACCGGGCCATGCTCCAGAGGGCGCTGCCGACGGCCGGCGAGGGCCTGTGGGCCTTCGGGCGGGACCGTCTGTACACGGTGGAGATTCCTGCCAGCGAGAAGGACGCCTTCGTGGCCCCGGTCCGGTTGCGCACCGAGCCGTTCCTTGAGGAGGTGAGGCTGCCGCGACAAGCGGTGATGGACCGCGTGGTGGGCCAGGCAACTGCCCTGCCGGAGAAGTTCGGGTGGAAACCCGGTCTGCTTCAGGGGTTCTTCGACCGGCTCACGGACGCGTACGGGCGCACGGCGGCAGAGTTGCGGCTGCCCGCGGGGCCGATGACGCTGCTGAATGCGCCCACCGGAGTGGGCAAGAGCGTGCTGATGCGGGATGCGGCGCACCTGCTGGCCGCCAGCGGCCAGGGCCCGGTCCTCATCGTGGTGGGCCGCATCCGTGAAGGCCTGGGGACCGCCGAGCAGTTGGTCGCAGACCATGGGCTGGTCGAGGAGACGGCCGCCGCTGTACGGGACGCTGCCGAGCGGGCCGGCAAGCCGCTGCGGGTGGTGTCGTGGGTGGCGTCCTCACGCCACGACGACCAGGCAGCGCTCGCCTTCGCCCAGGGCCGCGAGGACCGCTTCGAGCAGTTCGCCGGCGGCTGCGAGATGACCGGCTGGCAGGTGGACGGCCCACGGCTGGACCGCACCAGGCTTCCCTGCGCCCAGTTGGAGTGGGTCGATGGTCCCGTCGAGCCGGAGCACGCCGGCAAGCACCTGTGCCCGCGCATGGGCGTCTGTCAGCGCTTCGAGCACATCCGGCAGGCCGCCGAGGCCGACATCATCGTCACCAACCACCACAACCTGATCCGTGGACGCTGCAAGGTGCCCGTCGAGGTGGACGGCGAGCGGACCGTCCATGACATGAGCGTGCTGGAGTTCGTGCTGCGGCGCTGCCGCGTCGTCATCATCGACGAGGTCGACGCCTTCCAGTCGACCTGGTGCACGCAGGGCGCGCAGGAGTTCACCCTCATCAGCCGCGGCCGGGGCCACGCAGGGCGGCTGGAAGAGGTCGACCGGCACCGAGGCGGCCTGTCGGCGCTGGAGAACCTGCTGGTGACCGGCCCGTTGATGGAGGCGCGCCGGCTCAGCGAAACCTTCCTGGACAACGTCCTTACCGGGAACCTCTACCTGGACTCCGAGCAAGAGCGCCACAATCGCCCGGGCTCCGGCTGGTACATGGTGGGCAAGAAGGATGCCGAGCTGTGCCGCGTCCTGACCGGCGCCTCTGCGGACGCTGAGATCACCGAAGCGGTGCACCAGGCCTACCTGGCCCTCCTCCCGGGCGAGCGGTCCGGTGCCGAGCTACTGGCGGGCTGGCAGCCGCTCGCCGATCAGATCCGCCAGGCCCTGGCCGGCAAGGTCAAAGGCACCCGCCGCAGCAGAAAGCTTGCGGTCTTCAAGGACTCCATCGCCCGCATCCTGGCCGACGCGCCGTTCAACGTGCCCGCCTCCAAACGCGCCGCTGTGGTCAACGATCTCCTCGTGCGGGCCTGGCTCGGTGCGCTCCACAACGAGCTCCACACACTGAAGTGGTCGATCCTGCCGCTGCTCGGGCAGCTGAACGCGGCCACCGACCTGGTCTCCACCATGGGGCTGCTCCCCCGCGACGAGCCGATCCCCTACGGGCCGCTCGGACAGAACCTGTACGGATTCAAGCTCGACAAGAACGCCAGCGGCACCGGCCGCCTCTCGCTGCAGTCCCTGGGCGGCGACCCGCACACCTCCACCGTCCGCCTCGGCGACACCGTCGCGCTGGCCACCGCCGGAGTACGGCGCAGCGTCCTGGGCCTGTCCGCCACCGCGTTCTTCCCCAAGGCCGCCCTGCAGCACGTGCACACCCTGCCCGCCTATGTGATGACCGACGCCGCTCCCGGCGCGGTCACCGCCCACGCCGGGAGCGTGTCGTCCACCGATTTGGGCTGGCAGCCCATCTCGATCGGCGGCGTGGAGGAAAAACGCAAACCCTCCGAGCTGCGCAAGCTCGCCGAACGGCTGTGGCACACCCAGATGTCGTCACACCTGGAGAAGATCGCCCGCAACGACCCGCGGCGGGAGCTGGCACTGCTGGCCGGGAACTCCTACTTCCACGCGGCGGTGATGGCCGCCGGGATCGCGGCCGCGTGCGGCCGCCCCGAATGGGTCGCGGTCCTCGTCAGCAACAACCAGACCCCCTCCGGGAAGGCCGTGAATCTGCCCGAGGGCGTGGTGCGGGTGACCATCGACGAACTCGAGGACCTGCCCGCCACCCACCCACGGGTGAAGGTGGTCTGCGCGCCGCTGTCGGTGGTCTCCCGCGGCTTGAACATCCTCATCCCCCACACCGACCGCTCAGCGCTCGCCTCCGTGTGGGTGGGCGTGCGCCCCCTCACGCACCTGCACGAGCCGGCCGTCATGTACGCGAGCATCAACGCCTGCGGCATCGCCTCCGGCACCGTCAGCGCCGATCCTGCCGGCATGCTCGCCTCCCAGCGCACCGCCGCCGTCCGCCAGCGGGAGTTGCTGCTGCGCACCGACCCGCGGTTCTCCCGCATGCCGAAGTTCCTCAAGACCGAGATCCTGGCGGGCATCCTCGTCGAACTCATCCAGCTGGCCGGGCGCGCACGCCGCGGTGGCACCCCCGTCGAGCTCTACCTGGTCGACCACGCCTTCTTCAACCAGCAGTTGGGCTGCGACTTCCCCCGGCTGCTGCGCTCCTACTACGGCCAGCTGGATGCGGACGAGCAGGAGATCCTGCGCCGCGTCTACGGCTCCACCCTCACCGCCTGGCTCGACCTCGCCCACAGCGAGGACCTGCTGCCCAACCCCGTCACTCTCATCCCCGCCCCGACCCCGGATGCTCAAGGACCCCAGTAATGCCGTCGAATGACACCCGCATGTCCATGCTGGCCGCGCCGTTGACCAGCGCGCTGATGGGCACCGTGTGGCTGTACCGCTTCCCGGACAAGATCGAGCATGAGTGGAAAAAGCTGCGTGCCGTCTACCGCGGCAAGACCGGGTCGGAGGCCAACCTGCCCTATGCCGGACTGCTGATGGTGCTGCGCGCCAGCGGTGCCACCAGCGCAACACTCAACCCGACCAGCAAGAGCAAGCCGCCCCAGTTCCTCGCCCTGTCCCAGAGGCTGTCACCAGCGCATCTGCGGGCCGCGGTGGCCTTGTGGGAGCAAGCCCTGCTGCAGACACCGGCAGACGAGATCTCTCTGGCCTACAACAGTGACCTCGCCGATCTGTTCGCCTCGGTGGAGCCCGAAGAGGTGGCGGTGTGGGACCACGTACGCCTCGGCCCGCACGCCGTGGACGCGGACGGCTGGGTGTGGGACGCGGCCGGCTGGAACCTTGCCTCGCTGGTGGCCGGGACCGGCCTGGCGGTCGACGGCCGCACCATCGCGCTGCGCCCGGACACCGAGAACAACGTCATGGTCTGGGACGCCGAGCACCTGTGGTCGAACAACTGGCTCGACGCCCGCCCCGCCAAGGACAAGAAGAACGACAGCCTCGAGAGGGATGCCGAGGAGGCCCAGGAGCCTGAGGAGTGGAAGATCCGGCGGCACTACGCCGCGCTGCGGGCGGAGGTGGCGATGAAGTCGCTGCACTCGCTTCCTGTACCGCTGGTGGTCATGACGCCTCGGGTTTCCCGGCTGAGCAATCAGATCAACAGCGCTCGCACCGCGTGGTGGGCGCCTCGTTCCCCCAGCCGCCCGCTGCTCTGCCTGAACCTGGGCGGCAAAGGCAAGTACACCCACCTCGAGCACACCAGCCGTCTGGCTCTCGACGCGTGGGTGCGGCTGATGGACGAGCCGGTATTCCCCCGCGGCCCCAAGGACACCGAGTTCCTGCCCGTCAGCGCCATGGATCTGTCCGGCGAACCCGGCGACTTCCGTGCGCTCATCCCCTTCTCGAAATCGTTCCCTCTCGGTAAGGGCGTCGGCCTGCACACCGTCACCGCCCTCGCCGAGCACTTGTCCGCCGTCACCGGCCAGGACCTCGTCAGCGGCACCCAGGTCGCCAAGGTCCTCTCGGTGGCCGCCCGCAAGACCGAGTACGGCCGTGACGCCACGCTGCTCGACGACACCGATCTCAAGGACATCATGGCCGCCGCGGGCTGCTCAAAGCTGCGCGTCCTAGCCCTGTACCAGCACCAGGAGATGCGCACCCGCATGCAGCGTCTGCTGGCCTACCACTTCGGTCGGCCCGACCTCGCAGACGGCATGCCCGACGACGAGATCGTTCAACTCGGCTGCCACACCGAGGTGCTGCTGCACCGGGCCCCTCAGCTGCTGTCCCACGGCGAGCACCATGACCGTCGCGGTGAGCTCACCGACGCCCTGCCCGGTCTCGCAGCCGAGGACACCGGGGCCGTGGCCCTGGTCGAGACCGAGTACGACGCCAAGGAGTGGGGCCGCCGGCGACGCGCCGCGCGCCGCGAGGAGGAAGGCGCCGTCGACCCCTACGCACTGGATGCCAAGCCGGAGGTCTCCCGGCATCTGGCCCGTCACGGCGTACTCGCCCAGTTCCTTACCCCCGAAACCAGAAAGCGGCGTTCGAAGAAGAAGGAGCGCGAGGCCGCATCCCTGCTGGAGGCCCTCGGCATGGAGCTGGCCGCGGACTTCCCCGGCCACCACGCCATCGGCGACATGCTGCGCTCCGCCGGCCTGGTCCACCCCCGCCTGACCCGCGCGATCTCCACCGGAGGCGGTCTCAAGGACCGCGTCGCCCACCTCGGCCTGCACATGCGCGCCCAGCTCGGCGACAGGCACGTCAACCGCACCGAGGAACCCAAGCTCATGTGGATCCTCACCGCGTTCGTGCCGGTCGGCGGGCACTGGAAGGCGCTGGCCTACCTGCCCGCCCATCGAGGCGGCAGCGGCGGCTGGTTCAACTACGCCCGCGCCCAGGCGCTGTCGCGCAGCCACCCCATCCCCGAGGGCAGCCGCGGCGACGACACCCTGCCCCGCCGCATCGACCACGCCCTGTACGAGCTGAGCCGGCACCTCGAGTGCGGCTACGTCCTCTACGTCTCAGGAGACTCCACCCGGCCCGTCTGGCCGCTGCTGGCGAACAAGAACGCCGACCTGCTCCCCGACAACGACGGTCTGGCCAACGGCAGGCCGGCACTGCCCGGCGCCACCCTCGCTCCCGAGCACCGGCCGCAAGCGGTCATCCGCACCACCTCCAGCGCCGACCCGAACATCCCGCTGCCCGCGCTCTTCCACGAGATCGACGAGGACGGCAACGTCAGCGACGGCGACAAGACCAGCAACGCACTGTTCCAACTCGACGGCACCGCCACCACGTTCCTCATGAGCCGCCGCCCGCACCAGATGGACGGCAAGACCCCCTCGGCCAAGTCAGGCCGCACGCAGGGGCGCTGGGCGTGCGATGACAAGGAGCAGCAGGCCGAGACCTGGTTCAACCTCACCGCGACCGAGATCGCTGTCATCCACCACCCCGACAACGCGAAAGCCCTCCCCTACGCCCTGACCGCCGCGAGGCTGTGCAACCACGCCCTGGCCTGGGAACACCGCACCCGCCACCCCCTGCCCATCCACGCCGCCATCCAGATGGACAAAAACCACCCCGAATACCGGCGCACCATCGACTGGGAGAGCGACGACGCCACCGGATGACCCACCGGACGCGATGCATGCGCGCGGCCACCGGTGGCGGCACCACGGCGGGATCGGATCGGCCTGCCGCGCGGGGCTGCGGACGGGCTGGAGGCGGAGAAAACGGTGCGGGTCTGCTATCGGCGGAAGCCTCGTCGGGGATCGCGGGCCGCACCGTTGCCGAAGGGCTCAAACCAGGAGTCCACACGGAGGTCTCCCGCTCCCAGGCGCTGGTTCGCCGGGTTGTCGGGATCCTCGATCCCGGCAAGGGAGGCGTCGAAGAGCATCAGAACGTCGTGGTCCTGGAAGAGGAGGTCGGAGCAGACATCCCAGCTGTAGTCGTCCTCGTGCCGGGGCAGGGTGTGGTGTTCATCGTCCGCGGACCGGTCCTCAAGGTAGGTGGGGGCGTCCTCGATGGCCAGGTGGAGGGCCATTTCCTCGGCGGTGCAGGTGGGTTCGGGCCAGCGGCCCTTGTTCAGGTCATCAGCGAGGTCGTCGAAGGCCCTGGCCATCCGCCGACGCCAGCGGTGATCAGCGGACCGGGTCAGCGGGGGGAGACGGTCGAAGACGGCCCAGCCGGTGGAGTGAGCGTCCGGCAGGTACTGATCGCCCAGCCGCGCGGCGTCGTCGAAGGCCTGGTCTGCGAGGACGGACAGGGCCGTGCTCAGCAGGTCAGCAGTGCGAGGGGTCAGTTGCCATCCGCAGGTCTCGCAGTCTTCCGACTTGCCGGCGCAGTCGCACTCGCGGATTGGGAACAGCGCCGCGAAGTTCGGTGTCGGCGTCTTGGCAGCGGGGCGGCTGCGCTCGTGGCGCAGCCGCCATCCGTGGTGGAACCGGATCGCCACCGGGGACGGGTTCCAGTCGGCGAGTTCGTCCCCGTCCTCGGGGCTGAGGACTTCGGCGACGCTCTGGTCCTCCAGGGTCTGTGTGCCGGGGACATTCAGATCGTCGGTGAGCGTCATGACGGCGCCGACGAGGTCACGCGGGTCGTCGTCTCCCAGGTCGGTTGCCTGCAAAGGCTCCCATCCGCGATCGGTGGCGGCCCGGATCAGGGCGTCCTCGTCGGTGACATGGAACTCATACAGGCGGGCGATCCGCACGACCTTCCCCGGCAGGTCTTTGAGCCGCGGGTGGCTGGACGGCTCGAACGGCACGGGCGCGGCATCCTGCGCACCGTCGGATTCGGGGTCTTCGGGTTCGACGACTTCGTAGAGCACTCCAGGGCCGGTCGGCCAGGTGCCGGTCGCGGCGTGGGTGACGGCCTGGCGCAGCGAGCCGGCCGGCGCGTCGGGCATGACGGCGGTCAATGCCCGCAGTTCGTCGTCGGCGCACGTGGCCTCGCGCCTGGCCAGGACACGGCGCAGGATGTCGACGGCCTCGTGCGCGTGGTCGGGTTCCTTGCAGGTCAGGACCGCAGCCAGGGAACGGGGGCCGTGGTCGTGGTCGAGCAGGGCCATCACGCGGCTCTTGCTGGGGGTGTGCTCGCACAGGAAGTCGACGGCCTGGGCTGTACGGGGCAATGCGGTCATAGCGAAGTCTCCACATGGCATGTTTGTGCACGGCCCGAACGGCGGGCGTGCCGGGCACGGAAATGGGATACCCGCTGGTTGACGCGGTACAAGCGCATCCCCGGGCGGTGGAAAGGAAGTTGATGGGGTCGGCTGGTGCCATCGCTGCGAACGACGGCCCGGGCCTGACTGGACAACACCGTACCCCGGCTGGCGCTGGCTCATCCGTCGGTTCGGCAAGGTTGAACAGTGCCAGCCGATCACGAAGAGCACGCCGTCAGGGCCTGAGCCGTTAAGGGCACCGCGCTTCTCAGCGCCACAACGACCGACCCAGCGAACTTCTGCGGTCACAGTGCCAGGCGCCTAAACATGTGACGCTGTGGCAGTTCCGCCCAGGCCGGCCGCAGCGCCGACGCACGGGTGTGCGGATGTCCGAGTCATCGGCTTCACCACGGCACGCGCTGCGGTCGGGTTGCCGCCACGCCAACCGATGCGCGACGATCGCGGTCCATACTCGCCGCGGGAGCAAGGCAGGAAGTCGCGATGCCGTGGGAAGATGGCAAGATCCGCTACGTGGGCACAGGAATGGTCACGCTCGCAGACGGGCGCGACGTTCCGGTCGTCGCCGCCCTGGTACTCAAGCTCGATCCCGAGACGGTGCCAGGCTTCACCTACGATCGTCACACCACCTGGGTGGGAAGCCTCCACACAGACACCGATGACGATCTGTGGGATGCCGCCCCCGGCCTGCTGACCCTCTCCGATGGCCGGTCCGGCACCTTCATGGCCACGAGCGGGCCGCCCGACCTCGTCGGCGTCTCCGGCATCGGCCCGGCCCCGTTCGGTCCGCTCCAGGACGCCCACACTGACTGGGAGCCACCCGAACTCGCCGTCGACGTTGCGCTGTCCCGCAACGAACCTGACGACGCGCAGCGGGCCGCCGACGAACGGGAGCGGGCACAACGACGCGGCATGTCGGCCCAAGAGCTTCAGGCCCGCTACCGCGTCCGGTGGATCCCCGACTGACGGCTGCCCCGGCACCGACTGCGGTACGCAGGCCGCGCTCCACTGCGACCCGTAACACCTCTTCAACCGGCACACGCCGGCTTCCCCCGGATCAACGCACACAACGGACTGCCGGGGCGCTGCCCGCATACGCGCCTACGTGGATGCACCACCACGCTGCGTTCACGTGCCCGCGGAATCCCTCCACCACCCGCACAGAGGCGGCTGCGCCTGGCTGTCATAAGCACCTCCGCCCAGTCGCCGAGAGCGTCACGACATCCTGTAGATGGAATCGGGTTCCACCGCCCGCTGGCCCACCGGAAGAGCATCACACCCTCGCACGCCGCGACTTTCACAACCCGGCACGCCTCACCTGAACCCGTCCGGTGAGTCCGAGAAACGGACGGTCGGCTTCCCGAAGTGCTTCGGGCGGAAGCCGGCCGCACATCTTCTTGCGATCTTTGCAGGAGCGGGGGGACTCAGGAGAGCTGGGAGGGTTTGCGGGGCGGAGGAAGCGCGGGCAGCAGTTCCCACAGCGGCCGCGATCCCGCGGCCCAGGAACCGAGCAGTTGGCGGTCGACGAGGTGCAACCGCTGCTGCCGGGCAAAGACGCGACCGGGCCGGGAGATCCTGCCGTTGGTCACCATCACCACGACATCCGCCTTGTGGACCGGGCGGCCCGTCCCATTGAGGACCTGCAGATCCGGGGTGCCCACCGCGGCGCCCCGCTCACCGTGCCGGCGGTGCTTGCACTGGATCACCCAGCGCCGGCCCTGCGGGTCGGTCGCCTTCACGTCGGCCCCCAGATCGCCCTGCCCGCCGACCTGGACAGCGTCGGCGCAGCCATCCCGGTTCATCAGGTCGCGGACGGCGTATTCGAACTGCCGGTGGGAGAGCGCATCCAGCTGGGCCAGCCCATAGCGCAGGGCACGCGCCCGCGCCTGCTCCCACTGCACACGCTGGGTCCGCTGCTGCCACCACCCGATGCCGGCCAGGACAGCGAAGACGGCCCCAACGAGCAGCAGCCACCAGTGCGCGAGCAGCCAGTTGACCACCATCACCACCAGGCCGACCGCTGCCACAACGACCACGGCCAGGACGGTGATCGGTGCGTCCTGCCGGCTGCGCCGGCGGCTGGGGCGCCGGGTGGTCCGTCGCCTGGCGGGCGGGCGCCGGGTCATCGCCCACCTCCCAGGGCAGAGAGGTCGATCGGGTACGACACGCTCGGTGCGGGCGCGGCCGTTCGTGGCGTGGGCGTGTCGAACCTGATCGGGTACGACACTGTCGGGTGCGGGACAGCCACCCGTGGAGCGTCGTTGGTGGTGTGGTCGAAGCGGATCGGGTAAGTCACCGAGGGCGTGGGCGGCTGGCTGTCCGTTCCGTCCACGGTCGAGGTGTCGCCGAAGCCGAGTACTGCCAGGCAGAAGACGGCGAAGACGGTCATCTCCCGCCGCGCACCCGGCGCCCACCGGGTGTGCCCGCGTACTGGCGTTCCGTCGGAGCGCACGTACGGCCGGACAATTGGCATGTGGTCCTCCCCCAAGGGCTCGTAAGTTCCTCGCGATCTCTGCCATGCTGGCGGCCGCCACTGACAGTCGATCAACCTGAGTGGCTCAACTCTGCTGGTTCCACGGCCAGTTCAAGACAGGCCGAACGGGATGCCCTGCTGTCGGGTCCCTACTGTCCGAGCCCCGCGTCGGGATGCCGAGTGCACTGGGGTACACGCTGCAGGGTCGCGGAAGGCTGATTCACCCAGGGCAGTCGGACCATGCCGAATGTCATGGCAGGGCAGAATCCCGGCTGCAGGCCCGGTCAGTGACCGAGCAAGCGGAGGGCGATCCGGCCATTTCGGTGTACAGCGCCCAAGTGGCGAAAAGTGAGAGTCAGCTGCTCGGGGTCTGGGGATCGGCCCTGCTGAGCGGGCCGCACTCAGCAGGCTTCTCCGTGCGCGCCCGGCGCGTCCCGCTGAGGTCGCCCTCGCGCCCTGAACAAAAGGGTGGCCCGCCGCTACGGGGGAAAGCGGCGGGCCAGCACCATCTCCGCGGTGCCACCGCCACGCACGCAGCGCACGCCGTGGCAGTGAAGTGACTGCCGTTCGGGTCCCGTTCGACGGCGGGCAAGCGGAGGGGCGCGAGGTCTGGCGCGCCGTTGCCGTTCATGCCCTGGCAATAGGTCCGGCCATGAACGGGGAACTGCTCTGCCCGCTCGGGCGATTGGAACCTCACCGCCCAGGGGCCACGCTCCGCACCAGCCACCCCCGGGCCTGTAGTGCCTCGATATGGGGTGCGATGCGGGTCCGGTGCGCAGCGAAGGCCAGCAGATGCGTGGGGCGAGTCGCTCCCACGAAGAGCAACTGAGCCGCTTTGCGCACGGTGATCGGGGCGTCGGCCACATCTTTCGACTGGGCCACCAGTGCGAGTGTCTCGTGGACGTCGTACTTACGGCCGCGGCTGTCGAGGCACTCCAGGATGAGGGTGGCCGCGTGCGTCTCGCCCTTGGCCCGCTGTATGGAAGTGGCCACCGACATCATCGGAGCCGCCTCCTCCACAACCGCTTCGGTTCGGGGAACGAGCGGCGGAATGTGGCGCAGGAGGTCGTCGATGCGGGGCGCGGTGAGCGGCGAAAGGTCGGCAAGCTGCGGCAGCACCCCTCGCAGGCGCCCCATCAGAGCGTTCCACTGCGCCGGGTCGTCGGTGTCCGCACTGAGCAGGTCGTGTAGCAGTACGCGCATCTGCAGGCCTGCCGAGTCGGCACGGCGTTCGATGCGCTGGATCGCGGGCAGGGCGTTGCCGGAGCCCTGCCGGAACGCTCTGCGCACAGCGTCCCAGGTCTGGACCGTTGCGGTGCGCCGGTCACCGGTGGCCAGCAGGGCGCGCGCTGCGCGGACGGTGGTGATCAGCTCGAGGGCGGGTTGTGCAGCAGTGTGCGAGGTGAAGGTGGGCAGGTAGCAGGTCATCGACTGGGGGAAGGCTTCGGCCTTTCCGGGGACCAGCCGTGAGGCCAGGATGCGTGGTGGTGCTGTGGCCAGCAGGTGGTCGGGGACAGTCTCGCGGGTCAGGCGCTCAAAGGCGGGGATGACGCCGGGTACGCAGTCATCGTCGAAGAGCAGCAGAGCGATGGTGCCCTGGGGCCCGGCACCGTCGATGGTCTGTCGGCGCTGGACGGTCAGCCGGCTGGCCAGGTCGGCGATCTGGGTGCCGAAGCGGCGGCTGACAGGGAGCTGGGCCGCGGAGGAGTGAGGAAAGGCCGAGGGCAGCAACGGCGCCTGGGTGCGGTCGGTGAAGATGCCCTGGTTGACGTCACCGGCTCGCTGTACGACGGTGCCGACTTTGCCGAAGACCTGGTCCAGGAGGTGCTGCTGCAGGTCGCTGGTGTCCTGCATCTCGTCGAGCAGGACGAACGGGAAGCGGTGCGCGGTGGCCTGGGCGATGTCGGGGTGGTGCAGGAGATGGTGCTCGGCGATGGCGAACATGTCGCTGTAGCGGAACAGGCCTTGGTCGGCGAGGTCGTTTTTGAGGCGGATCAGTTGCTGTCCGCTGGGGCTGGTGCTCTTGAAGGGCAGGGTCCCGGTTGGTCCTGTGGCGGTGAGTTCGCCGGCGTCACATATGTAGTGGGCGCCAGCGACAAGGTCCCGTCCGTCACGGCGGCGTTCGGTGTATGCCTTCAGCTTGAAGTAGCCACGGTGGTTGTCCAGCAGACGCAGGGCGGCATGTTCGTAGGCGGCGTCGTCGACGGTCTGGATGTCGATGCCGCGGGAACGCAGGGCGGGCAGGGCGAGGAAGGTGTTGGTGAAGGACTGGATGGTTCCGATGAAGTGAGGGAATCCCAGCAAGCGGCGTCCGGCTGGGGAGTCGGAGAGGCGGTGGGTGATCTCGCCCTTGGCCGTGTTGGTGTGGGACAGGACGCAGATTCCGCGGGTCGCTGAGGACCATCCTTGGGCGAGAAGGGTGAGTTTGAGGCCGATGAGGCTGGTCTTGCCCGACCCGGGAGCAGCTTGCAGATCGAGTGACTCGGCGCTCTGCAGGAAGTCCCATTGCTGCGGGTGGGTGAGTTCAAGTCCGCGCTGTGCAGCCAGGGCCTCGGCCTTGTCCTTGGCGAAGGTGTCAGGGGCGAAGGGAAGAGTCATAGGTCAGGCCGCCGGGGTGCACAGGTAATCGAACGCGGCCACCAGGTAAGGGGGCAGTTTCCTCGTCCGTGACCGGGGTGGACTGCAGCAGTCGGGCGGCGTGTTGGGCGGCAATGGTCTTGCTGGCCTCGTACAGGCGCAGGGGTTTGTAAATGTCCACCGCGGCGTCGGCCAGGGATGTGCCGCTGTCCTTCCACTGCTGCACCTCGAGCTGGGCCTCATTGTCGAGTTCAGCGAGCCTTTCCGCGGTGGGCCACTTGTTCTTGGAGGCGACGGCGGAGCGGACGGCCTGGTGCATGAGGGTGGCCATGGTCCAGGAGGCTGCGGCCAGGTCGTACTCGAGGGTCCAGTGGTCGGAGACGAAGGTGCGGACATTGCCGCTGTCCTCGGCCGTCAGCCTTGTCACATGCTTCTCGATCTGCTCGGCGCTCATCTCGGCCGAGCACTTCAGCTTTCCACGCATGTCCTGGGGGGTGCCTGCGGGTACCAGGTCGCGGTCACGGATGCAGGCCACGGTGACGGGTATCTGCGCGCCGTCACGCTGGAAGATGCGGCTGTAGCGGAACAGACCCACGCTGCCGACGTTGACGATGCTCACGCCGCATTCGTTGAACGAGCGGTCCACCGCCTTGGCGAGGGCCGGCAAGAAGATGGCCTCAGCGTCACCCTCCACAATGGCGACGCCGCGGGCGAAGAACAGGTTGGCCTTGGTGACGTCGAGGAAGCGGGAAAGGAATGCGTAGTCATCGGAGTGCAACCGGGTCTGCCCTGGGGCCAGGCTGAAGGTCGCACCACGCGAGACAAGCGTGAGGTGTTCCACCGGTGTGGCGGAGGCGAGGTTGGGACTGTGGGTGGTGCAGATGACCTGTACCGGCAGGGCCGGCTTGTCGCTGGCTTCTCCGGCGCGTTCGCGCAGCAGGTCCATGATGCGGGTCTGCAGTTGCGGGTGGAGATGGGCCTCGGGCTCCTCGATGAGCAGCAGCGGAGCGAGTTCGCTGTTATTCAGCAGGAGCAGTTCGGCGGCCATGAACAGCGCGTTGCTGTAGCCGAGTCCGTGCCGGGTCCACTCCTTGGAGCCTGCGAACAGACGCAGTTCCAGACGCTCCAGGGCACGGGCCAGGGTGGCGTCACCGGAGACGCCGATCTCACCGCGCAGGACGTCGGAGCCGATGGCGAACTTCTGCAGGTAGCTGGCGTTGATGTCGTCGCGGGCCGCGATGATGGCCTTGTTCTCGCTGAGGTGGTGCTCGGTGCGCTGCAGGATGCCGACCAGGGTCGTGGCGGTGTCTTCGACCGGGTCGAAGTCGCTTGTCCCCTGGTCCTTGATGGTGGGATAGCCGGCGAGGATCTGCGCCAGACGCGAGCCACGGCCAGAACGCAGCTCCGCTTCAGCGTCCCGCAACGGGCGCAGGTAGGTGGCTTTGAGCAGTTCTCGGGCAGTGCCGTCGAGGGTGGGACCCTGGCCGTCGGGGCCGGTGCGGGTGACGAGAGAGACCCTGCTTGAGTGCAGGGGGTCGATCAGCTGGGCCCGCACGGTGACGTACAGGGAACTTCTGCCGTCCTCTTCGGTGGTCAGCAGTTCAAGGAAAACGGCCTGCTCTTGCGGCGTGAGGTCTTTGAACCCACAGGTGAGGGTGAAGCTGTCGGCACGGTGGCCGTTGCGGATGTGGAAGTCGTCGGCAGTGATCCGGTAGTAATCCCCCGCCGTGGTCTGCAGACACAGGCGGATGGCATCGATGACCGCAGTCTTCCCGCTGCCGTTCTCGCCGACCAGGACGTTGGTGGCGGGGCCGAAGCCCATCCGAAGGCAGGTGTCTGTATCACCACCCTGCTGGGGAGCGGGACCGAAGATCCGGAAGTTTTCGGCAGACAGGCATGCCAGATACACGAAGCGGCCCCCCGATGGTTCCTGCGTTCCCACGTCCGGCATGACGCAGGCGCTCCAAGCCGCCTTCATCTCCCAACCGCTGGTCAGACGGACGGCTTTGACGCATCATAAGCACCTTTCCTTCACTCTATGTCCACAGTTTCAGAACTGTGTCACTTGCCGCACACGCCTCAGCCAGACAGAAACCCGCGCGCGATGTGCGCGGCCGCCAATCACCCACCCACCCGAACCACGTCCCTGTTCGATCAAAGCGACCACGTGGCCGGACTACTTCTGAGCGACGCCTCCTGTCCATTCCTGGCGGGTCTACTGCCGCACTTGCCGACAGGGCGAGGGTCGCACTGCCAGCCGTCAACCCATCGGCGGTCTCAGCAGGTTGACGGCGCTCGTCGTTGTAGGGCGCAGGGCCGGGTGATCGTTCGATTCTGTGCCCGATCCGCAGGGTGTTCGGGATCTTTCGAGGGGGCCGGCTGCCGATCTCCCCCTGGGTACGCCAGAGTCCAGTGCAGGTCTCCCCAGTTCGGGCAGGTGTACCAGGAGCTGAGCAGACCCGTCACGGTCAGTTGATCAAGGGTGTTGGGCAGGCGCGCGGGATGGGTTCCGCAGGCGCGTGCCATCTGGCCGGGTTCGGCCAGGCCAGTGCCGGTATCCGGGTCGGCGTTCGCTGTGAGGTAGAGGCTTGCCAGTTGCAGCTGTGGGCCGACCGTTGCCCCGGCTGTCGAGGCCGTGGTGGCGCGTAGTGCCCAGTCTGCGGCCTGCGTTCGGTCGGGGCCGGCAGGGGCCTGGCTGAGCAGTGCTGCGTCGAGCAGTTCGGCGACGACCTCGTTGGCGGCTCTTCCTGCGCCGATCCGTAGCCATCGTGCGTGTTCCAGGTCGCGCCACGGGTCTGGGTTGTCGAGGCGGAGGCTGCGCAGCATGCCTTTGGGCAGCCGCACACGCATGGTGGTGTTCATGCGTAGCGCGCACTGCAGTGCGAGCAGGCGCGCTGCGGCCGGGGTGCTTTCGGGGAGGGCGGCGGCGAGGTAGCTGAGCATTTCGCGGACTCGGATCCGGGCGCCTGGGCCCTTGGGCTGTCGTCTGCGGCGCCGGGTGGTTGCGGGATGTGGTGCGCGGGCGAGGGCTGCGTCGGGGACGACGGCGGCGTGTGCTGTGGCTGCGGCGCAGGTACTGCAGGCGTCGGCGAGTCGCCAGACTCGTCCGCCACGTTCGCGAGCGAGGAGGAGGCGGATCGGGCCGGCGCAGCCGCGGTGGCGGGGGTGCCAGCGGCAGCCGCGTTCGTGGCATTGGCAGGTGCGCAGGTGGGGCGGGAGGAGGTCGCCGCGTGCGTGTCGTGCGAGGTGGGCGAGGGCGGCTGAGCGGGCGGAGGCTGCGGTGACCGGTCCACTGCCGTGGGGGCATTGCTGGCATACGAGGACGAGCCCGCTGGGGTGCGAGCGCAGTTCCACGGTCCAGGCGCGTGGCGTCGCCGGGCATGTTGTGCGCAGCCTCATGGGCGCGTGTTCCTCCTGTTGCGTGCGCGCCGGTCCCGTCGGGGCTGGGGCGGCGGCCCACCGTAGTGCAGAGGTCTGCCCTTTCGCTGGCGTCACCACCTGCGAAATTAGGGCAGAGGTCTGCACTGACAGGGCAAGGGTCTGCACCGTCGGATGGACGGGTGACGATCTTGCCGCCCGATCCGGACCTCGACGCGCTGCGGTTGGAACTCGCGCGTCTGCGGGCCGTGCGC
Organism: Streptomyces sp. NPDC002838; assembly: GCF_040295365.1. Classification (NCBI taxonomy): domain Bacteria; kingdom Bacillati; phylum Actinomycetota; class Actinomycetes; order Kitasatosporales; family Streptomycetaceae; genus Streptomyces; species Streptomyces sp. NPDC002838. The sequence continues at coordinate 28,876 of NZ_JBEOVF010000028.1, forward strand.
GGGTGGACCTATGACGAGCTCGCCGCCCGCAGCGGCCTGGCCAGACGCACCGTCATCGAGATCGAGCAGGGCCGCACCATCGGCACGCTGAAGACCTGGCACGCTCTCGCCCACGCTCTGGGCACCCCGTTCGACGAGCTCTTCGCGACGCTGTGCCGCGGGCACGACCTGCCGGGGCCGAGCGGGGACTGACCCCCGTCCTGGCGGCCATCCCGGATCACCCGAACCGGCGAGACCACCTCGAACGCGTGCCCGTGCGTTCGCACTCCAGTTGCACCATGTGCGGCTGAGCGGGCGATCCGGCCCCACCGCTGCCGCGGATGAGGCGTGTTGGCTGGCAGGTTCACGCGCATGCGCTCCACACCTCCCGCCTCCCGCTACTGGGACCGCAGCCCCGTCCTCGCCCACCGCGCGCGCCGTTCCCTGCAGATCACCCCCGACGGCGCCAGCCGGCTGCTGCGCTGCGGACAGAGCGACCGGTGCCGCGACTGCGGCAACCGGATCGAGTGGTACCACCGCAGCGACCGGCGGCCGGTCCGTCTCCATCCGCAGGAACTGCCGGCCACCCGGGTGCCTGCCGCCTGCCGCTGGCACGTCAGCTCCGGAATCGCCCACCCTGCCGGGGACGGCAGCAGCTGGTGCCGTCTGCCGCACGCCGTCCTCTGTCCCGCCCGCGACACGGCACCGGCTCCCCCTGAACTGGCCGGGCTGCGCCGGTCGCTGGCCGTGCACACCCGCCGCATGATCGACGCCGGGGTCTTCACTCCTCCCCCGGCCTTGACGGACAGCTCTGCGCCCCGGCCGCCCGTCTGCCGCCCGGCCCGGCCCATCGTGCAGCTGTTGTATGTCCGCTACCTCGCCTCCCGGCCGGTGGATGAAATCCAGTGTGTCGCCCAGACCCGGCGCCGCCACCGCTGCACCAGCCCGCTGCTTGCCTCCGGCGCCCCGGCCGGCACCTGGCGACTGGTCCCCGCCACCGCGACGGGCGGCCAACTGGCCCTGCCCGCCGAGGTCATGGCCCTCTACGACCTCACCGGCGTCCCCTACGCCGAGCAACTGCGCTGGCGCGCCCAGCGCTGCCCGCAGCATGCCGCCACGCCCACGGCCGCCGACCTGGCGGTGGCCGGCTGGGAGCCCTTCGACCCGCTGCTCCACCACGAACACATCCACACCCGCCTGCCCACCCCCGTCCGACGCCCCAGGACTGCAGGCAGTGCACGGCAGGCGGCCCGGCCGTGATGCCGCACCACGCCATCGAGATCGCCCTGACCAGGCCTGTCACTCCCGGCGAACTCCGGCATGCACACTGCGGCGTGTCCCTGGCCGCGCGAGTGCGGACCGCACCAGGCTGATGGCGGTCCATGGCGCGCGCAGTCCCGCCAGTGCCCTGCATGCGCTGCGGCGCTGGCTGGGCACGCGCCTGCCGATCGACGTCCTGACCGCGCACTACCCCGACCGGCACGGCCAGGTCCTGCTCAATGTCGCCCTGGACCACACCGCGGACAGGGCTCTGCGCCAGGCTGCGGCAGTCCTGGGGCAACGCCCCCAGGACCTGCTGCGGCGGCGGGTGACCGCGGCCCTTGCCCGGGAGAAGCAGGAACGCGCCCGGCGCCTGGAGGTTCGGCTCGAGAGTCTGCTCGCCGAGCAGACCCCCGAAGACGTCCTGGCCTGTGTGGCCTGCCTCCTGCACCGCCACCAGCACCATCCCACTCGCACAGCGCCATGACTCCTTCTCCTGCGCCGCTGCCGACGCGGCGGCTGCAGGCCCCCCTGGTCCTCTTCAATCTTTCGCGGAGCCCTTGTTGCACACGCCCACCGACGAACAGGCCCACGCCGTCGACGCCTTCCGGGCCGGTCACCATCTCGTCCTGCAGGCCGGCGCCGGGACGGGCAAGACCAGCACGCTCAGCCTGCTGGCCGCCAGCACCCTCAGCCGTGGCCGCTACCTCGCCTTCAACAAGGACATCGCGCGCGATGCCACCACCCGCTTCCCCCGCACGGTGGTGTGCAAGACCGCCCACGCCACGGCCTACGCCGCCGTCGGCCACCGCTATGCGAGCCGGCTCAACAGCCCCCGCCAGCCGGCCTGGAAGACCGGCCGGGCACTCGGCATCACCCGCCCGGTCCGCATCGGCGATCACGAAATCAGCCCCCGGACGCTCTCCCACACCGTGCTGCGCACCGTGACCCGCTACTGCTACTCCGCCGACCGCACCCTGACCCGCCACCACGTACCGCACCTGCGCGGCCTGTCCACCTCCGGCGAGCACGCCCAACTCGCCCACGAGGTCCTGCCGTTCGCCCTCAAGGCCTGGGCCGACCTGCACAGCCCTGACCGCGGTGCGGTCCGCTTCGAACACGACCACTACCTGAAAATGTGGGCCCTGACCAAGCCGAGACTCGAAGCCGACTTCCTCTTCCTCGACGAAGCCCAGGACACCAACCCCGTCCTTGAGGAGGTCTTCAACGCCCAGCGCAGCCACGCCCAGCTCGTCATGGTCGGCGACTCCGCCCAGGCCATCTACGGCTGGCGCGGCGCCCAGGACGTGATGACCGGCTTCGACGCCACGGCTCTCACCCTGACCCGCTCCTTCCGCTTCGGCCCGCTGATCGCCGAAGAGGCCAACCGGTGGCTCACTCTGGCCGACGCCCCCATCCGCCTGACCGGCACGGAGACCATCCCCACCGAAGTCGGCGATCTCGACTGCCCCGATGCGGTGCTGTGCCGCACCAACATCGGCGCCATGGCCGAAGTCATGCGACTGCTGTCGGCCGGCCACCATGTCGCCCTCACCCGGGGAAAGCAGCAGTTGGCCGCACTGGCTCTCGCCGCCCGCGACCTCAAAGGCGGCCGCCGCACCTCACACCCCGAACTCGTCCTCTTCAACTCCTGGGGCGAACTACAGGACTACGCCGCACACGACCCCGCCGGCCGCGACGTCCAACCCTTCGCCGACCTCATCGACACCCACGGCCCCGACGCCATCCTCGCCGCCGTCGACCAGCTCACCGACGAACAGCAGGCCGACGTGACCGTCTCCACGGCCCACACCGCCAAAGGCCGCGAATGGCCCACCGTCAAAATCGGCGACGACTTCCCCCCGCCCAAGGACACCGACCAACACGACGCCCAAGGCCGCCCCGTTCCGGAACCCGTCAACGACACCGACGCCCGCCTCGCCTACGTCGCCGTCACCCGTGCCCGCCACCAACTCGACCTCGGCGGCCTTTCGTGGATCAACACCCACCCCACCGCGCTCAGCGTGGCGTGACCGGCGACGACATCACTCGGCGGGGTCCGAGGGCTGCTCCATTCCGCCCGCCCGGATGCGAGGCCGTTGCCGTGGTCGCAGGGCCGCTACGGTGACAGGGTGACTGTCGCGAACGACTCCCCGGGCGGCGACGCCGGCCAGACCGGCTTCGCTGTCTCTGCTGAACTGTCCACGGCGTTGACTGCTCAAGGGCCCCACGGTGAGCGGGCGTTGAACCTCCTGCGGGATGCGGCGGCGGTCCTGTCCGATCCCGGCCGGTGGCACGCACCGTACGAGGTCTCGCAGTCCTGCTGCCGGGGAGCGATCGACAGCATCCTCAACCTGGCGCCGAGGGACATCGAGGGCATCGAGGCAGCGAGGGGCGCGGTCACGGATACCGCCAAGTCCACCGTCGAGGCATGGCGCGCCCACGACCAGGTCTCGGAAGGGCTGTTGGACGAGCTCGCTGCCGCGGTAGATGCGCTGCGGGCAGAGGAGGCCAATCCGGGTGGGCGGCGCATCCGCCAGATCGGGCACCTGGTGCAGGAACTGACGCGCCAGGAGATGGGCCTGGCCGAGGTGGAGGCCGTGCGCAACTCCTGGACCCGTTTCTATCGGGACACTTCTGGTGTCCTGCACGGTTCGGGTGCCACACCGGAGGAGTCCCGCGAGCGGTTCGAGGGGGTGGTGGCCTCCTTCGAGCAGCTCTTCCTGGGGCTGCCCGAGCGTGCCGAACGGTTGCGGCAGCTGGCGCTCAGTGAGCAGCCCTCGCCGGAGGATGCCGCTGAGATCGCGTCGATGTCGGATCCGCGCGCCGGCGGCTACTTCTTCCGCGCGGCGGTGAGCCGGCGCTGGCTTGGCCTGCTGCCGCTGGACCGGCTGCTGCCGGAGGCTTCTCGCTGGCCGGCCCTGCCCTATCTGCGGCGGCTGCTGGATGCCGAGGCACCACAGGTGTGCGCGTGGGTGCAGCAGCATCTCGCCGCGATCGAGGCGCGTGGTGGCGGCGCGACCGGTATGGCGGTGAGCCTGGTAGCCCAGGCGGGCATGACGGCGTGTGCGCTGCTGCAGCAGATCGCAAGGACGCACGAGGACCGCCATGTGCTGCTGCGCATCAGTTACTGGGCCCGGGACGTCCCGATGTCCGACCGTAGCGGGCAGTGGGTCCGCGTCGTCGAAGAGGTGCTGCGCACATCGTCCTTCGGCACCGACGAGTCCTGGGAGGCGGCGCAGCTGGCGCATGCCCTGGTGCAGACGGCCCACCCGGAGGGACAACTGCGCCCGGCTGGGGACCGGTTGGGGGTGATCACCCGGTCTGTGCTGGCGTCTGTGCTCGCCGCGCCTCTGGCGGAGGTCGATGCGTGGCAGACCAGCCTGGTCAACGACCTGCGGGAGATTTCCCTCGCTGATCCGCCGCGCGACGTGCTGTTCACACTGATGCGTGCCGTGCTCGACCTGGCCCGGCAGGACGCACGGCTGGGCGTCCCGCTGTCCGAGCGGTGGCGGGTGCTGGACAACAAATTGCCGGCCGGCGCCGCGGCCGACCGGCTGCGCGCGGTCGTCCTTATGGAGAGCTACGACGACGACCGGGCCGATGCGGAGTCGTCCGCCACCTGGTGGGAACAGGCCCTGCCGCTGGCGGGTCGGCTGGCGGCTGCTGGATCCCCGCGCGCGGATGTCGCGGACTTCCTTGCCCTGCTCGAGGACGCCTGCCCGGACGAGCACCGTGGCGGTTTGCACGAGGTGCTGGTCCAGAGTCTGGGGGAGGCACCGTCCGCTCAGGAGGTCTCCGCCTGGAGGGAGGCTTACGAGACGGCGTCCGAGCCGCTGCCGAATGCCTGGGACACCGTCTGGGCACTGTCTTCGGTCCTGGCCCCGCAGGTACTTGAGCCGTGGCGGCCGCTGCTGGAGATGCTCACCGCTTTGACGGGGCGGGCCGCACCGGCGCGTCCCGTTCCGCGCTTTCAGGTCACGTCGTGGGTCGAGAGCCACGGCGGGCTGTCTGCGGACGTGTTCGCTGCCCGGGCGGCAGAGGATGGGCCCGCCGCCGCGGTCGGCCAGCTGGTCGCCGCGCCCGTCAAGCGCACCGACGTCGACGCCGAGGGTGCTCGCGCCGGTCTGATCAGTGACCTCGTGGCCCAGGATCCGCCACTGTGGGCCCGCGACCCGGACGGTGTGGCGGCGGCTGCGGCCAGCGCCCCGACCGTGCTGGCCGCCTACTTCAACTCCCTGCACCGGGTCGCCCGTGAAGGAAAACTCGCAGACGGCGAGCTCGCTCCGATCGCCCTGGCCGCCTTCGCCGCCCGCCCGGCAGCCGGGCAAGACGGCCCGGGCACGGAGCAGTTGCAGCGGGTGATCTGCAACCTGCTGCACCGGGCGTGGGAGAGCGCTCTGCTGCTGGACACCGCATCAGGGGAGGAAGCCAGCGCCGTCGCGTGGATGGAGGGCCTGGTCACCGACTGGACGCAGCCTCGCGCCGACACCCGGCAGCCGCTGCTGACGGCCATCGACCAGCCGGGCGGGGCAGGGCTGCTGTCGCTGATCGCCCGGGCGGTCAAGCAAGCTCACCGCACCGGCCAGACCCTGGCCGACCCGGTCCGCACGCTACTGACCCGGCTGCTGGAGGACGAGCCCGACGACCAGGCCCTGGCGGTGATCGGCTTCTGCCTCGGCCAACTGACGCATGTCGACGCGGCATGGGCCGAGGAGCACGCCGACCGGCTCTACTCCCTTGACGCCCCGTGGCGACCGGCCGCGACCTGGCTGCGGCACGGGCGCCCGCACACCGGCGTCCTGGCACGCCTGGACCGCACGGCCCTGTTGCAAACGGCGGCCGGCCCGGACGGCATCCCCGCCATCGACAAGATCATCCTGGCGTTCCTCAACGGCTCCGAGGCCCTGGGCCCGGCCACCGTACTGCTGACAGAACTCGCCGCGCAGGACGGCGGCCCCCAGGCCGTGTCCGAGGTGCTGTGCCGCATCGCCGGAGCCCTGATCCAATGCGAAGAAACAAGCCCGTGGCCCGAACGCGCCGCGGCGCTGTGGCGCAGTGCCCTTGATGCGCAGCTGGAGCCCGCTGCTCTCACCGGGGCGGGGCGGTTTGCCTATGCCGACCGTCTCGACGACCGCACCTGGCTGGAGTTGACCGCCCTTACCGTGGCCCTGCAGCCGGCGCTGGAGGCGCCCTACCAGGTCGCTGAACGCGCAGGCCGGCACCCCGACTCCGCTGATGCCCTGCGTATTGCCGCAGCGCTGCTCGGCACCCAAGTGGACCTGTTCCACCAGCGGGAGATTGAGGGGCATGCGGCCCGGCTCTTCGCCCAGAGCACGGCGGACGGCACATCCGAACATGAACAGCTGCGGATCGCACTGATCAATGCCGGCGCGATCGAAGCGGCCTACAAGGACCCCCCGACCGGTCCGTGACGGCCCTGGCACGGGCGGGTTGTGTATCCGACCCTGTTCCTGTGGCCGCTCCCGGCTACGGTGCGAGGCATGAAGTCACGAATCGTGCAGATCGTCCGGTGGAGCAGGCCGCAGCCGCAGCGCGCTGACCATGTATGCAGTGCCCATGGCACGAGGTCCTGCTCGCGGGACCTCGTCGCCGATGTCTTCCTCCGCGACGCGGGCAGTCCTCGTATCCACTGGACTGTGTGCCAGCAGTGGCTCGATCATGAGCCCGACGTCGCTGCCCACGAAGCCAGCCGGGAGGGCCACGGCCCAGATCCTGACCGGATCAGCCTGAGGTAAAGCCGGATGCAGCGCGGCGCGTTCTGTCTGCGCGGGTGGCGGCGGGCCCGTCACACTGTGCACATGGGTTCCGACGTCCCGTCTGCCGGCCGTGTTCCCCGCCGGCATGCCACTCCCACGGAGAGCACCTTCAAGGAGCTGTATGCCACCGCACTGACCTGTGGTTGCCCCGACTGCGGGGAGCCGCTGTACCGGGAGAACCCGGCCACCGGCCAGCGCGTCCTCAACAGCCAGGTCGCGCACATCCATGCCCGCAGCGAAGGCGGACCTCGGTGGGATCCCGAGATGAGCGAGGAAGACAACCGCAGCTTCAACAACCTCATCCCGCTGTGCGGACGGCATGCCTTCGAGATCGACGCCACGCCGGAGCACTATCCGGCGGATCGCCTGCGCACCTGGAAAAGGAAGCAGATCCAGACGCACTCCCAGGCTGTGGCTCGGACTCTGAGCGACACCGAAGCAGCCGAGGTCGCCGCCGCGTCCTTCGGCACGGACGACCTCCTGGAGCGGCTGACGGCTCTGCTGCCGTTCTCGGCACGCTCACGCTCACGCGCCGAGGCGCTGGCCCTGGCATCGAACAGCAGCCGTGCCCGCACCGTCGTCCGCCTGCGCGCTACCCCCGCCGACCGAGTAGAGGCAGCGCTGGAGTGGAGGACAGAGCAAGCCGATCCGGTGGTAGAGGTGCCTGCGGGCGCGCTGCGTGTCCTGGTAGCCCCCATGGGGGCCGGCAAGAGCGAGGAGGCGGAACGCTGGTGGAGCGAGGGACTGACCCAGGCCTGGACGGATCCGCAGGTCGAAATCCCTGTGTGGCTGGAGGCACGGGAGGTCGCAGCCACGCTGGCCGGGACCGTGCAGGAGGCACTGGGAGCCGATCCGGCGCGCGACTGCCGGATCGTCCTGGACAACCTCGACGCGGTGAGCCCGAAAAGGGCCGACCAACTCCTCACCGACGCGCGCCGACTCGTGGCAACCTGGCCCCAGGTACACATCCTGGCGACCACCCGCCCGGGCGCGGGCAACGTGGATGCGGCAGAACGCCTCGACGTGCCGGCATGGCCGGTACAGCGGGGCTGGGACCTGCTGCACACCGTGCTGAACGAGGACTACGTGCCCGGCTTGGACACGCACGAGATGCAGCAGCTGCTGACCAGTCCCCTGCAAGTCCACGCCCTCGCCAGCCGTCTGCGAGCCGGCGGCGACACGCAGGTCTCCACGCGTGAACTGCTGTCAGGACTGGCCCGCGCCATCCTCCAGCGCGAACACCCCGAAGCCTCACCGGAGGTATGGGCAAGCCTGCCCCGACTCGCCGCCAGCATCCTGGACCAGCAAAGCCCTGTGTCAGCGAGCGCTTTCGCCCGCCAGCACGTGATCTGGGAACTGGAAGCGACCGGGCTCGTCGTCCACGACGACGGACTGCTGCGCTTTGCTCTCCCCCTGTTCGAGCAGCACTTCGCCGCGCAGGCCCTGCAAGACGAGGAGGCACAGCTCGAAACCGCTGCGGGAGCCGAACACTTCCCGCGCTGGCGATACGCGATCGCGTTCGCCGTGGAGACCGCGACAAGTGGCCGCGCGGAGGAGTTCCTGCGCCGCCTGGCCTGCACCAACCCGGCAGCCGCATCCTGGGTCCTTGACGAGACCACATCTGATCACGACACCGGCCCGCTGCCGCCGGCTTCCACGAACGGACCGGCGGGCGGATCGGCCGGAGCCTGCGACGAAGACCCCGAGCCGGCTCTCGCGATAGGGGGCCGGCTGCGTGAGGCGACGCTCTCGTGGCTTGAAGGGCTGGGCGAGCTGGGGAAGTTGTTGGCGCCGCATGATCAGGGCGCGCTCGCGCCGTGGGGTGTACTCATGGATCAGGAGGACAGGTGGATGACCGTCGCGCAGGCCCGTGAGGGAGTCCTGGACACCGATCTCGTCGTCCGGCCAGACATCCACCCCTGGCAGTCCTTCCCCATGGCGCAATTCCATGACCGCCAAAGCTTCCCCGTCTCCGACGCACCCCTGACTCGCTGGGTATGGTCCCGCAACCGGCTGCGTGAGCCGTTGGCACGCCGGGTGAAGAACCGCACCCTCCCGGTCGACGCCGCCTCTCCCCTGGCGGCCGAACGGGCATGGTTCCTCGCTCAGCAGATCATGGGGAAGGGGCGGCCCGGCAGACTCGGCCGGGAGATCTCCTTGGAGGACCTCCGGCCGGAGGTGGATGCGCTGATGGCGCATGTCGAGACAACGCGATGGTCGCGGTGGCAGTGGGGCAGATACACCGTGGACTCCGCCGACGTCCGCTGGCTCCACGCCCAGTTGCAGCACCTGCCTGAGGACAAGCTCACCGATCCGCGCCCGCCCGCCGACCGCCCAGGGGAAGGCCGCTACCTCTGGCAGACCTACTCCCCCGAACTGACCCGATCCATCACCCAGGACGTCGTACGCGACGCCCTCGCCGGCTACCGCGACCTGGTGCAGCACAACTTTCCCGGGTTCGGGGCCGCGCTCGGCCTGTACAGCATCTTCCCGGTCCGCGCCGACGGCCTAGTGATCATGCCGGAGCCAGGTAACACCAAGGCCTACAGCGCCAACGTTGCCTACACCCTGCGCACCAATGCCGGATCTCGTATGCAGGATGCGCCAGCAGTGGAGTTCGACCTCGCCGAGGAGCCGAACATCCCCAGCTCCCTGTGGAGCAGTCTGCAAGAGGACCACGCCTCGGTGTTCCATCGCCCAGCAGTGCATCACGAGGAGTTGTCGACGGGGCTGGAACGTCAGGCCACCAACCTCGCCTACAGCTGGCTAGCCCGGGACCTGAAGGCGGTTGGCTGGCTGGAACACGCAGTGACCTTCCCGGAGTGACCGCACAGGCGGCCTGCCCAGCCGACGAAGACATCGAAGCCCGTCGCGAACCGGCCTGGCCGTGCGACCTCCTCGGCATACCCCTGGGCCGCCGACCACCACACCATCCGCGCGCACAAGTGACAGGCCCGCGGGGACAGATGGCCTCTCCCGATCTGACGCCTCTGACCAGCGCAAACTCGCCACCCGCTATAGCAGTCTGCACAAGAATGACATGGCCGTTCGTCACTCATGTCAGCACCAGATGAGCACCATCCGTCAGCGCCAACCGCCAGGTCACCGGGCCCATACCACTGACGCTCAAATGACGATTCTCAACTGACACTCCCCTACAGACTTGCAGGCGGCGTCGGCGGGATCGGTGCGCAGGTGGACGCCGGCTTTGGCGTAGAGGCCGGAGCCGGTGCCGAGGCGGTGGGCCGAGTCGTGGTTCCCGCTGATCATGACGGTGGGGATGCCGAGGTCGGCGAGCTGGTGCAGAGCCCGGTCGAACAGGCGTACCGCGTCCAGGCTTGGGATGGCACGGTCGTAGATGTCGCCCGCGATCAGCAGGGCGTCCACCTTCTGGGTGCGGGCGGTGGCGCAGATGTGGTCTAGGACCGTGCGCTGGTGGTCGATCAGATCTTCCCCGTGGAACCGGCGGCCGAGATGCCAGTCCGAGGTGTGCAGGAACCTCATGGGCACAGACCGTAACCAGTGTGGTGGGAGCTACTGGCGGTTTTACCGATAAACGGTCTTGTTTCAGAGGCTTGGGGGCACATGAGGGAAAGGTTTCTTCGTCTGCGCTGCCGGGTGGCGGAGCCGGACGCGGCTGGCGGGGTGATTGTCAGTGGCAGGAGGCAAGATAAGCAGTGGGGGAAGGAGGATGTGATGTCGTTATCGCGTTCTGCCAGGACCGAGCACACTGTGGCGCCCGGGGGCTGCCGGTGGTGCGGAATCGAAGCCCGCGCTCACGCGCGGCAATGGACTGCGGAGGCCGGATGGCACGCCTGGGCGGCGCCGACCGACGAGCAGCGCAAGGAGCGCATGCTGCAGCGGCGAACGCAGCAGCGGGTCAGCAGGCGAGGGCCTGCACCTCGGTGAAGATGTCCCGTAGCTGCTGGGGGACCTCTTCGGGGGTGGTGAGCATGGACACCAGTGCGTAGAGCATGTCGGCCTTGCCGTTGGGGCTGCTCTCCTCGGCCTGCTGTTTGATCATGTAGACGACGGCCTGAAGCTGGGCGCCGACCACTGCTACGCGACCAGCGACCCGAAAACGTTCGAAGAACTCGCTGGCTCCTTCGACCTCATCGTCTCCACCGTGTCGGCGCCGCTGGACTTGGGCGCCTACCTCAGCCTGCTGAAGACGGGCGGCGCCCTGGTGAACGTGGGCGTCCCGGAGGAGCCCGTCTCCTTCCACCCGTTCTCCCTCATCGGCGGCAACAAGATCCTCGCCGGATCGATGATCGGCGGCATCCCCGAGACCCAGGAGATGCTGGACTTCTGTGCCGAGCACGGGATCGGCGCGGAGATCGAGGGGATCGCCGCCTCCGAGATCAACGAGGCGTACGAGCGGGTGCTGGCGAGCGATGGGCGGTACCGGTTCGTGATCGACAACGTGACCATCTGAGACCCGTCGCACGCACGAGGGCCGCGGCGGATCATCCGCCGGGGCCCTCGACTGTCGGGCCGGCTCGCACGCGGACGAGCGCTCTTGAACCAGGGCTGGCAGATGGGACGCGGGTGCGTCAGAGCTGACGCAAGCGGGGTCGGGATCCCTCCGTGTGGGAGGAATCCCGACCTTGATTGAGCTGTGGGTGCTGTCGGGGTCAGACGGTGCGGTCGGCCGCCCGTACCCGCTCGGTTGCTTGGAGCGCGATGCACAGTTCGGCGGCCGGAACGGGGCGGCCAGGCGCTGTGAATATCCGCTTGTCGGGCGTGGACGCATCGGCGAGGTAGAGGCGGGTGTAGGCGGTGGCGTCCGGCTCGAAGCGCCAGCTCTGTGTGAGCGGGCCGGCGTCGAGGGTGTCGAAGCCCAGTCGGTCGATCAGCGTCGCCGCGTCGGCTTTCGCGCCGGCGTCGTCACCGGCGATCGGCAGCGCGGTGCGGTCGGCGGCCCCCGGGTGCAGTGCGAGCCGTGCCCACAGTCGAGGGCCCCGGCGGAAGATGTCCGCCGGGGCCCTCGCTCACCGAGCGCCGTCCAGGTGAGTGTCTGGGACACCGAGCAGAAGATGCCCGTGATCCATGCGGCGGATCCGTGGCGTGTCGGGCAACACGGCTTGGAGGTCGTCATGGCCATCAGCCCGCGCTTCGAGGTCCACCGCGAGCCGGTGGGGCAAACGCGTTGTCGCCGCGGCAGTGATGGTCGACGACGCGTGAGAACACGGCCCTGTTCTCCCGAAGCTGCCGGTGACAAGTAGCTGTCTGTAGCGGATCCAGGTGGGCTTGTCAGCTGACCCCAATAATCACACGCTGAGTGCTGGCTCGCCGTCGGGGACGGCCAGGGCTCAGCCGGCCACGGCAGCGAGGACGTCGCACAGCCCTTCGCTGAGAGGAGTGAGCCGGTATCCGACCCGCGAGTGAGCTCCGGGCAGGCAGTGGGGCTGGCGATTGTCGCCGCCCCGCTCAGCTCGCCATCCTCGAAAGCACCGCGCCACCTGCTGCGGGAACTGCCGCTGCGCACGGCGAAGGCCATCGAGATCCAGGCTTTCGGGCCGATGGAGTCAATCCGGTCCGATCCGCATTTGCGTATAGGCGGTCAGTGACCAGTCTGTGCAAGTGGTACGGCGGGGTGGGTGGCTTATCGCCTTGCTGGGGCACGGGCTACTGCCACTCGGCGGGTGCACGTCGGGCGGGAGGCCGGCCTCGCCCGGCTCGGCCGTGACCTGGTCGACGTTGTGCCCGGGGTGTCGTTCGACGTGATCGAAGCCGGCCGCAAGCCGGACACCTGGCTGCGGCGGGTCCGGTTCGTCGCGGCCGCGGAGGGGTGCCCCGGAGCGTCAGGCGCTCTCGGCGTTCACGTAGGGCTCCACGCGGCCGGCGCTCTCCTTGAGGACGAGGTCGAGCAGTCCGGGGAACCGCTGTTCCAGATCTTCCTTGCGCAGAGTGTTGATGCGGCGGGTGCCCACGTCGTGCTGCCGGATGAGGCCGGCCTCGCGCAGGACGCGGAAGTGGCGGGTGAGTACGGACGCGGTGACGTCCTGCGTGAAGCCGCTGCAGGCCAGACCGGGGGAGGCGGCGAGGGTGACGACGATGGTGAGCCGGGTCTCGTCGGTCAGTGCGCTCATGATCTTGAAGAGGTCGAGGTCGTCCGTGTCGGGGTGGACGAGGGGTGACGAGGTGCGGCTGGCCATGAGGGAAGGATACCGCCCGGACCTATGTTCGCGTCAGCGCGTACATAGGTTACAGTGAAGGCACGGATTGACCCTTCATCATCCGTCATCCACCGGGTTGCCCATCACCGGTACCACGGCATGCCACCAACGCCTTTGACGGCGCGGCCTGCATCAAGAACGGAGCACACCCCATGACCGCAACACAGGGGACCGAGTCGAGGACGCACCAGAGCGAAACGGCCGCGGAGGTGGTCGGCCGCCTTCGTGCGACCTTCAACACCGGCGTCACCCGCGGACTGGACTGGCGCGTCAACCAGTTGCAGCGGCTGCGGGCACTGCTGGTCGAGAACGAGCAGGAGCTGATCGAAGCGCTCTGGGCGGATCTGAGGAAGAACGCCACCGAGGCGAAGGTGCAGGAGATCGACTTCACCGTCGCCGACATCGACGAGACGCTGGCGAATCTCGAGAACTGGCTTCAGCCTCGCCCCGTGGAGGTTCCTGCCCACTTCGGTCCCACGACAATGGCCTACACCACGTACGACCCGCTCGGGGTCGTTCTGGTGATTGCTCCGTGGAATTTCCCGCTGCACCTTCTCATCGACCCCATCATCGGCGCCCTGGCCGCCGGGAACACCGTGGTGGCCAAGCCGAGCGAGATCTCGGTGCACACATCGGCGGTCGCTTCACGCCTCCTGCGACAGTACTTCGACGCCGACGTGCTCACCGTCGTCGAGGGGGGAGCCGAGGAGACCACGGCCCTCCTGGAACAACGCTTCGACCACATCTTCTACACCGGCAACGGCACGGTCGGCCGGATCGTCATGGCCGCGGCAGCCAAGAACCTCACCCCGGTCACGCTCGAACTCGGAGGCAAGTCACCGGTCTTCGTGGCCCCCGACGCCGACGTGGACGAGACCGCGAAGCGGCTGGTCGGCGCCAAGTTCGGCAACGCGGGGCAGCAGTGCATAGCCCCCGACTACGTCCTGGCCGATCCGGCCACCGCCGCCGCACTGGTTCCCGCCCTCCGCGCGGCGGTCGAAGCCCAGTTCGGCACCACCCCGCAGACCGCAGCCGACTTCGGCCGGATCATCAACGAGCGGCATTTCGACCGGCTCACCCGTCTGCTGGATTCCGGCCGGGCGGCGGTGGGAGGCCAGCACGACCGCGACGACCTGTTCATCGCACCGACCGTGCTCACCGATGTCGACCCCGCATCGCCGGTCATGCAGGAGGAGATCTTCGGTCCGATCCTCGCCGTCGTCGAAGTCGCCGACCTCGATGCCGCCATCGCCTTCATCAACGAACGCGACAAGCCCCTCGCGCTCTACGCCTTCACCACGTCCGAGGCCACCAAGTCGCGCCTCCTGAACGAGACTTCCTCCGGCGGCGTCGCCTGGGGCCAGCCGGTGATGCAACTGCTCATGCCGGGACTGCCTTTCGGCGGCGTCGGCGAAAGCGGCATGGGCCGGTACCACGGCCGGTACTCCCTGGAGGCGTTCAGCCACCTCAAGGCTGTCGCGGACGTGCCGCTCAGCTAGCTCGCGCTTTCCTGAAGCAGGCTGGCCCACCTGGTGATCGACCAAGCAGAAAGTGCCTCCGCCGAGAAGCCGGGAGGGATCTCACCTCCCGGCTCTCACAGAACCGTGCGTAAGAGCCGCCCTTTACACGGCTCTTGTCGTTCTGATCATCAAGTCGATACGGCCCCCGGGGGTCAGGCGCCAGTGGGCGAACATGCGGGGGTATCGCTGGGCGATCTCCTGCATCTTCGCGATGGCCTTCCGCTTGGCCGCGAGCCGTTTGTACGTCTGGCGGATCCAGCGCACCAGATAGGCGCTGATGCGCATCGAGAAGGGGATCAGCTCCCACGGCCTGAAGCGGCTGTAATAGTTGAGCCAGCCCGCCACCACAGGGCTGATCCTGCGGGCGAGCTCGTGGAAGGACAGCCCCGAGCGGGTGCGCAGGTGCCAGGACCGGTTCCCGCCCCATCTTCTTCAGGGCGCCCTTGCTGACCGCCGGGCCGAACGCGAGAAAAAGGTTCCCGTGCCGACTCAGGTTCTTCCGGGCGCGGAACGTGTACCCGAGGAAGGTGAACGTCGTCTACTCATGAGAGCCGCGGCGCCTGCCGTCCTTGCAGTAGATGATCGGGGTCTTGTCCGGGTGCAGTTGCCCGGCGCCCCTCCCCCACGGCCCCGCCCCCAGGCGCCGTGCCACTCGGCGCGGAACAGGGCGTGGCTCGCCGTCCCGGTCGGCGACCGGGCGCCGGGCGCCGGCCTCGGGCGGGCGGTTACTCCGTCAGCGCGCCCATTGCCCGATCGAGCAGGACAGCGAGGGGAACAGCACCCTCGCAGGCCACCCACCCTCTCGCGGCCGCGTCCAGGCAGGCGAGGGCGGCTGCGACCAGCGCGGTCGGCCTGGGATCCTCCGGCCGGCCAGGACTGGCTTCCAGTCGCCTGGCGATCTCCGGCATCATCTGTTCCCGCCACTTCAACTGCTTCTCGAAGTGCCGGGCGCGCAGGGACGGCGTCTCCTGCAGCATGCGCAGAAAGCTGAGCGTCTGCTCGGGTACTTCCTCGTTCACCTGCACCAGCACGTCGAACGCCCGGCGCAGCGCCACCCAGGGCCGCTCCTCGTCGGGGCGGGCGGCGAGCGCTTCCGCGACGTGCTGGCCATTGCCCTCCAGACCGACCAGCACGATGTCTTCCTTTGTCCCGAAGTACCGGAACAGGCTGGCGCGCGACAGTCCCGCTTCGGCGGCGATCTGGTCGACCGTCGTCCGGTCGAAGCCCTGAACGGTGAAGAGCCGGAGCGCTACTTCGGTCACTTCCGCGCGAACCGTTGCCCGCATGCGTTCACGCAAACCGGGCGGCTTCGGCGGGGTGTGGTTGGCGGTGCTTGCGGAGTCGGTCATACGAGAAATATACAGCCACGACTCAACTTGAGACTCAGTCTCAAAAACTGCGACCCGCCGCCTGGGCGGCCGTAACCGGACAGAGACTCATCTTGATACTTAGTATCAGACGGATATAGAGTCTCCCAATGGAGGTTTCATTTCGAACGGAGTGTTGCGAACCGACACCCCGCCGGGCTGCCGCCTGCCTCTTTCACCCGACCCACTCTTTGAAGAAAGCTGCTATGACCACCGCATTCGACCCGATCGACCTGAGCGGCAAGACGCTCGCCAACCGCATCGCGATGGCGCCGATGACCCGCAGCCGCGCCGACGCTCCCGCCGCCACGGCGACGGAGCTGACGGCCGCCTATTACGCCCAGCGTGCGAGCGCCGGCCTGATCATCACCGAGGGCATCCAGCCGTCGGTGGGCGGTCAGGGCTACACCAACACCCCCGGCCTGCACTCCGCCCAGCAGGTCGACGCCTGGCGGAAGGTGACCGACGCCGTCCACGCCCAGGGCGGCACGATCTTCGCGCAGCTCATGCACACCGGCCGGATCAGCCACCCCAGCCTGCTGGACGACCAACTCACCCCCGTCGCCCCCTCGCCCGTCGCGGCGGCGGGCCAGGTGTTCACCCACCAGGGCCCCCAGGACTACGTCACGCCGAAGGAACTGGACCAGGACGACATCACCCAGACGATCGCCGACTACGCCGACGCCGCGCGCAACGCGATCGCCGCCGGTTTCGACGGCGTGGAGATCCACGGGGCGAACGGCTACCTGATCCACCAGTTCCTCGCCCCCAACACCAATCTGCGCACCGACAGCTAGGGAGGCGGCGCCGCGGACCGGGCCCGCTTCGGTATCGAGGTCGCCACGGCCGTCGCGGAGGCGATCGGCGGCCACCGGACCGGCTTCCGCATCTCCCCCGGCAACCCCTACAACGACATCGCCGAGACCGACCCGGCGGACGTGCTGGAGACCTACACCACCCTGATCGCCGCTCTCGGCCGGCTGGACCTCGCCTACCTGCACCTGGTCGAGAACCCGGACCGCGACCTGACCGCCCGGCTGCGCAAGGACTGGCCGACGGCGTTCATCCTCAACCCCTTCACCCACCCCGAGCCCACCGGCCCCGGCGCTCTCGCCCACATCGAGGACGGCACCGCGGACATCATCGCCTTCGGCGCGCTGTTCCTGGCCAACCCCGACCTGCCCGCCCGCCTCGCAGCCGGCGGCCCCTACAACACCCCCGATCCGGCCACCTTCTACGGCGGCGACCACACCGGCTACACCGACTACCCGACGCTGCCCGCCGGCAGCACGTGACCTGACAAGACGTCACCACCCGCGAGCGGGGCAAGGCAAGACGCGGCGTTTCAGGCCGCAGGCCACCGGAGTGCCTCTGGTCCTGACCTATGTGCCTGATGGCGCCCCCTCAAGAGAACGAGCCCACGGGCGAACCGGAGGAATGACACGGTGGAGATCGAGCTGCGGATCAACGGATCCACCCAACGGCTGGACGTCTCACCACAGGTGAGCCTGCTCGACGCGCTGCGCGAGCACCTGGGCCTGACCGGCACCAAGAAGGGCTGCGACCAGGGCGCGTGCGGCGCCTGCACGGTGCTCGCCGACGGCCGGCGGATCAACGCCTGCCTCGCGCTGGCGGTGCAGTACCAGGGCCGCGAGATAACGACCATCGAAGGGGTCGACCACCCGTTGCAGGCGGCATTCGTGCGTGCGGACGGATTCCAGTGCGGCTACTGCACGCCGGGCCAGATCTGTTCGGCGATCGGCATGCTCGCCGAGCACAAGGACGGCGCGCCCAGCGCGGCGACCGAGCACCTCGCCGCCACCGGCGGCGAGCTGGACGACGAGGAGATCCGGGAGCGGATGAGCGGCAACCTGTGCCGCTGCGGCGCCTACAACGGCATCGTCTCGGCGATCAAGGAGGTCGCGAAGTGAAGTCGTTCTCCTACGTCAGCGCACCGGACATCGGCACGGCGCTGCGCACGATCGCGGACAGCGAAGACGTGAAGTTCCTCGCGGGCGGAACGAACCTCGTCGACCTCATGCGTGAGGGTATCGAACAGCCTTCGACGGTCGTGGACATCACCCGCCTGCCGCTGACCGGGATCGAGGAGCTGGCAGGCGGCGGGATCCGCGCCGGCGCGCTGGTGAGCAACAGCCGGCTCGCCGCGGACCCCCTCATCCGGACCCGCTACCCGGTGCTGGCGCAGGCGATCCTGCACGGGGCGTCCGCCCAGCTGCGGAACATGGCGACCGCGGGCGGCAACCTGCTGCAGCGCACCCGCTGCATGTACTTCTACGACGAGAGCGCCGCGTGCAACAAACGTGCACCCGGCACTGGTTGCGACGCGATGGGCGGGTTCTGTCGCGGCGGCGCGGTCCTGGGGGCGAGCGAGCACTGCATCGCGACCCACCCCTCGGACATGGCGGTGGCGCTGGCGATGCTCGACGCGGTCATCGAGGTGGAGAGCGTGCGCGGCATCCGGCACATCCCGGTCGCCGAGTTCCACCGCCTGCCCGGCGACACACCGCACATCGAGACGGTGCTGGCCGCCGACGAGATGATCACGGCCATCGAACTGCCACCGGTCGCGGTCGCGGCGAACTCGCGCTACCGCAAGGTGCGCGACCGTGCCTCCTACGCGTTCGCCCTCGTCTCCGTCGCCGCCGCGCTGGCCCTCGAGGACGGGGTGGTCAGCGAGGTCCGGCTCGCGCTGGGCGGGGTCGGCACCAAACCATGGCGCGCCAGCGAAGCCGAACGGGTGCTGCTCGGCCGGCCGGCGACCGAGGAGGCCTTCCGGCGGGCGGCGGAAGCCGAACTCGCCGCCGCGGAAGGCGGACCGCAGAACACGTTCAAGATCGAACTCGCGCAGCACACGATCGTGGCGACCCTGCGGCAGCTGCTGTCCGAGGGGAGCGCCGCCTGATGCCACGTTCAAGCGGGGTCAGTGCGACAGCCATTCCCGCCCGGCTCACGCGACTTGCGCGTCACGAGCGGCTGAGACGTACACAAGAGCCAGTCAGTGTAAGAACCATCCCTACCCGGTGCGCGCGACTCCTGCGCAGCGAGCGACTGGGCCGTACGGAAGAAGGCGGGGCGGCATGACCACGATCGGACAACCGCTCGACCGCGTCGACGGCGGCCTCAAGACGACCGGTGCGGCCAAGTTCGCCGCCGAGCACTCCTATCCCGGCCTCACGCACGCCGTGCTCGTGCACGCCACCATCAGCCGCGGCCGGATCACCGCCCTGCACACCGACGAGGCGAGTGCGGTGCCGGGCGTGGTCGCCGTCCTCACCCACCTCAACGCGCCCCCCATGAAACCGGCGCCCAAGCCCGGAACGTTCAACTTCAGCGGGACGTTTTCCGGTACCTCGGTGAACTATCTGCAGAGCGACGAGGTGCACTGGGAGGGGCAGCCCATCGCGGTGGTCGTCGCGGAGACCTCCGCCGCCGCCCGCCAGGCCGCCGCGCTGGTGCGCGCCGAGTACACGGTGACGAAGTCCGTGGTGGACTTCGCGGGGTCCGAGGACGACGCACGGCCGCAACCGAACAACTCGTTCCTGCCCCGGGGGGCCAAGAGGGGCGACGCGGAGGCCGCGCTCGCCACCGCACCGGTGTCGCTGGACCTGCGCTACACCACCCCGCCGCAGAACCACAACGCGCTGGAACTGCACGCCACCACGGCCGTCTGGGACGGCGACCGGCTCACCGTCCACGACGCGACGCAGACCATCGACTGGTTCCGCACCCACCTCGCGCTGCGGTTCTCCGTGCCCATGACGAACGTGCGGGTGCTGGCACCGTTCGTCGGCGGCGCCTTCGGCGGCAAGTCCGCGATCTGGCCCGGTACCATCCTCGCCGCGCTGGCCGCACGGGCGACCAGCAGGCCCGTGCGGCTGGTGCTCTCCCGGGAGGCGGTCTACCGCACAGTGGGCGGGCGCACCCCCTCCATCCAGCGGGTCGCGCTGGGAGCCGACCGCGACGGCAGGCTGACCTCGCTGATACATACCAGCGTCACCCGCACCGGCCGGATCGGCGGTCCTTTCGAGCAGGTCACCTCCGCGTCGCAGCATCTCTACGCCGCCGAGAACATCCTCGCGCGGCACGACCTCGTGCGGCTCGACCTGCTGTCGAACACCTTCATGCGGGCGCCGGGCGAGGCGATCGGCACCTTCGCGCTGGAGTCCGCGATCGACGAACTGGCCTGTGAGCTCGGTATGGACCCGATCGAGCTGCGTATGCGCAACGAGACCGCGGTCGACCCGATCGACGGCAAGAAGAAGTTCTCGCACCGCAAGCTGCGCGAGCTGTACACGCTGGGCGCGCAGCGGTTCGGCTGGCACGAGCGCAACCCGGAGCCGCGGTCGACGCGCGAGGGCCGGTGGCTGGTCGGGACGGGCGTGGCAACGGCCTATCACCCGGCGTTGTCGATGCCGGTCAACGTCACGGTCCGCCTGTCGGCCGACGGCAGCGTGCTGGTGCGCTGCGCCTTCCACGAGATGGGCATGGGCGCGGCCACGGCCCAGGCCCAGATCACGGCCGACGCGCTCGGCGTGCCGTTCGACGCCGTCCGCGTGGAGTACGGCGATTCCACGCTGCCGATGGGCCCTGCCGCCGCTGGATCCGTCCAGACCGCGAGCATCGCGGCCAGCGTGATGCAGGCGTGCGAGGAACTGAAGCAGAAACTGAAGGCCATGGCCCGCAAGACGGGCGGGGGCAGCAACGAGGAGATTCTCCGGCGCGCGAAGGTGCCGCACATCGAGGCCGTCGTCGGATCGGAGACCCGGCTCGGCCGCATCGCCGGGCGCGCGCGGTTCCTCCCCGGCTTCCTGATCGGGGCCCAGCGGTGGATCAAGGCCGCCTCCGGTGCGCAGTTCTGCGAGGTGAAGGTCGATGCCGAGACCGGCGAGACACGGGTGTCGAGGTGGGTCGGCGTGTTCGACATCGGCAGGGTGATCAACGCGAAGACAGCGGCCAGCCAGCTGCGCGGCGGCATCGTGATGGGCCTGGGCCTGGCGCTGGCGGAGGAGACACTCGTCGACCCGCGCACCGGACGGATCATGAACCCCAGCCTGTCCGAGTACCACGTCCCCGTGCACGCCGACATCCCCCCGATCGACGTGTCCTTCCTGGACGACCCGGACCCGATCACGCCACTGGGCATCCTCGGCGCCGGCGAGGTGGGCATCACGGGTGTCGGTGCCGCCGTGGCGAACGCCGTCTACCACGCGACCGGCAAACGGGTGCGGGACCTGCCGATCACGCTGGACAAGCTGCTCTGAGACGACGGCAGTTACGGGCCGTCGTCACGTCTGCCCTTCGAGGGCCGCATGCGTGACGACGGCCCGAGCCGCCTCATGGCAGATCGGCGAGTTGGAGCGGGGTGAGGACGGCGCCTGGGTGTCTGCCCTCGTCCATCACCCCGCGCCGTCCGACCACGACAAGAGAGAAACCCCATGCTGGACATCGCGGAAGAGCTCAGCCGGTGGCTCGATGAGGGGCGGGACTTCGCCGTCGCCACGGTCGTGGCCGTCAGCGGCAGCGCGCCGCGCGGGCCGGGCGCCGCGCTCGCCGTCGACGCCGACGGCACCGCCATCGGATCGGTGTCCGGCGGCTGTGTCGAAGGCGCGGTCTACGACCTGTGCGCCCAGGCGCTCCAGGACGGCCAGGCGGTGCGCGAGCGGTTCGGATACAGCGACGAGGACGCCTTCGCCGTCGGGCTGACCTGCGGCGGCGTCCTCGACATCCTGGTCACGCCGGTGCCCGCCGGCGGGCCCGACACGAAGGCGATCCAGACGGCGCTCTCGGCCGCCGCCCGGCGCGAGGCAGCGGCCCTCGCCCGCGTGGTGAGAGGCCCGGCACAACTCCTCGGGCGTGCGCTGGCGGTCCACCCGAGCGAAGCGAGAGGGGGGCCTCCCCGGACGGAGTCTGGGGGAGGATCGTACGAAGGCGAACTCGGCGGACATCCCGACCTGGACCGCGCTGTCGCCGACGAAACCCGCGCCCTGCTCGACGCCGGCCACACGGGGACCTTCGACATCGCGCGGGACGGATCCCACTGCGAGCCGGACCTGACCCTGTTCGTCGAGTCGAGCGTGCCGCCGCCCCGCATGCTCGTCTTCGGCGCCATCGACTTCGCCGCGGCCCTGGTACGCGTCGGCAAGTTCCTCGGCTACCACGTCACGGTGTGCGACGCCCGACCCGTCTTCGCCACCCGGACCCGCTTTCCCGAGGCCGACGACATCGTGGCCGACTGGCCGCACCGCTACCTGCGCCGCACCCGGACCGACAGCCGCACGGTGGTGTGCGTGCTCACCCACGACGCCAAGTTCGACATACCCCTGCTGGAAGCGGCCCTGCGGCTGCCGGTCGCCTACGTCGGCGCGATGGGCTCGCGCCGCACCCACGCCGACCGCGACCGCAGACTCCGCGAGAGGGGCCTCACCGAAGCCGAACTGACCCGGCTCCACTCACCCATCGGCCTCGACCTCGGCGCCCGCACGCCCGAGGAGACCGCCCTGTCCATCGCCGCCGAGATCGTCGCCGCCCGGCGGGGCGGAACAGGCCTGCCGCTGAGCGGTTCGCACACACCGATCCACCATGACACCGAGGGGTGCCGGTCCGGGGCCGCATCGCGGGTCGGGAGCTTCTGAACGCCGGCTGAAGAGACCGAGTCATTGAGCTCTGCCATCTCTTGTCAGTAGCGGTGATCGAACGCAGCTCGATCTCATAGAAAGGCTGGATCATGAAAAAGTTGATGACGGAAGCCATTCGGCGGGGGGCGTCCGCGTGACGATGGAGAACGACGTCGTCCTGGTCACCGGCGCGGGCTCGGGTATCGGGCGGGGGGAGGCCCAAGCCTTTTACGAGGCGGGAGCTCGAGTGGTCCTCGCCGACATCGACCTGGCGGCGGTGACCGCCGTCGCCGAGGAACTCGGAGAGAACGCGCTGGCCATTCGCCTGGACGTCACCGACAAGGCCGAATGGGCGTCGGCCCTGGCAGTGGTCGAGGACCGTTGGGGGGTGGTCACGGTCCTCGTGAACAACGCCGGCATCTTCCGCGGTGCGCCATTGACCGAGCAGGACGTCGAGGGCTGGCGGCGCATCATGGACATCAACCTCGTAGGCCACCTCCTCGGCATCCAGGCCGTGCACCGCGGAATGAAGCGGAACGGTGGAGGGGTGATCATCAACACCTCCTCAACCGCAGGCATGGGACCGGCGCCGGGCCTGTCGGCATACGGCGCCAGCAAATGGGCCATTCGCGGACTCACCCGCACGGCGGCTGTTGAGCTGGCGGACGACAACATCCGGGTGAACGTCATTGTGCCGGGCATTATCGCGACCCCGGCTGCGAAGGCGGCCGGGTTCCCGGACGTTGTCCCGAACCAGCCAATCGCCGCCCTTGGCCAGCCGCGCGACATCGCGGCGATGGCGGTGTTCCTCGCCTCTCCCGAGGCCCGGTACATCACCGGTGCCGAGTTCTTGGTGGACGGCGGAGCCAATGCATAGTTGAAGCGCGCATGAAAAAAGCCGCCCAATAAGGCTGCTCCTAATAGTCCAGTTGCAGTTCGCTATCGCCGCTGGCCAGGAGCTTTTTTCGAGTGTAGCGAGCTGATGGGCCGTCATGTGGCGGGAGTTCGTGACCGGCGGCCCTCAATCGCTGTTGTTCTGATCGCGCAAGATGATGTGGCGGGCCCATCGAGTTCGTCGCGCATACCGCACCCCAGGCTGCCCGCCGGAGCCCTCGTATCCCGCGGATGCCGCTGCTGTGCTCGGCGCGTCGACCGGAGCATTCGTCCTGACCGCCGCCGATCCTCGCCGCCAGCACGTCGCTGCCCCCGCTGGACATTCCGGTCGGGACGCTCACGTCGTCCGTTCCGGGGTCGTATCCGCTGTGGCTGCCGGGGCGACGTACGGCGACACGCCGCAGGCCCTGGCGGATCACCCGCCGGGGCCTGTCGGTCGAGGCTCAGATGGTCGCCGTGTCGATCACGAACCGGTACCGCCCATCGCTCGCCAGCACCCGCTCGTACGCCTCGTTGATCTCGGAGGCGGTGATCCGCTCGATCTCCGCGCCGATGCCGTGCTCGGCGCAGAAGTCGAGCATCTGCCGGGTCTCGGGGATGCCGCCGATCATCGATCTGGCGAGGATCTTGTTGCCGCCGATGAGGGAGAACGGGTGGAAGGCGACGGGCTCCTCCGGGACGCCCGACGCGCTTCACCTCGTCCGTTGAGCAGCGCCGGATCCAACTCGGCCCTGCCCCGTAGCATCAGTCCGCTCCACATGGGCCACCTCGGACGATACTTTCGAGTGCGATCAACGCTTCCTGTCCTGCAGTTCGCCGCCTTCCGGCCACCCCTTACTCAGGTTGAACTCGTGGAGTCCGGTGGTCCGGTGGTGAGCCGAAGCACGATAGGTGTCACCAAGGCAGCGTGTTGACACCAGGACTGTCGGCCCCTGTCAGCGGTCAGGCGGTGAGTGCCGTGCGCAGGGTGGTGGCCATCAGATCGATGGCTTCCTTCCCGGCCGGTACCGGGCCGGTGTGGGTGAAGTAGTGGTCGACACCCTCGAAGCAACGGTGGGTGACCGGAACGCCGGCAGCTTCCAGGGCCTTGGCGTACGCATCGCCCTCGTCGCGCAGGCGATCGTTCTCCGCGGTGATGACCAGGGCGGGCGGCAGCCCGGCGAGGTCGTCGGCCAGTCCGGGCGACACCAGCGGATGGGCCAGGTCGGCGGGATCAGAGACGTAGGCGGCGGTGAAGACCCGCATGAGCTGAGGGGTAAGCAGGGGCTTGACGATGGGTGACTGCTTGGTGGCCGGGTCGGCGAGCTGGTCGAGCAGTGCCGAGTCGATGATCTGGAGGCGGGGCGTGAAGGTGCCGCGGTCCCGAGCGGTGCGGCAGACCGCGGCGGTCAGGTTGGCCCCGGCGCTGTGTCCGCCCACGGCGAGTCGCGAACCGTCCCAGTTGTTGGCGGTGCCGTTCTCGGCCACCCAGGCGGTGACGTCGTACGCCTGGGTGACGGGTACGGGGTACGGCCGCTGCGGGGCGACGGCGTAGTCCACGTTGATCACCACGCAGCCGGCCGTGGCGGCTATGTAGCGGCAGATGTGGTCGTCCTGCTGGGGGCGGGCGATCACGAACCCGCCGCCGTGGAAGTTGACGTACACGGGGGCAGGGGCTGCGGCGGCGGCCGACGGGCGGTAGACGGTGCACGTCACCGGTCCGGCGCCGGTCTCCACCCGGATGGATTCCGTGCGCTTCGGGATGTCGGTGAAGCGCAGATCCTGGTGCACGCGGCTCATCATTCGGCCGAGCAACAGCTGAACCCCTCTGGCCTGGATTCTGGGCCTGAATGACATAACTGGAACCCATCGCTACAAAGTTAAAGTATCAGGATTCCTGATAATGGAGGCTCGTCGCTGATCACGCAAGGGGCAGCCACGAGCCGACTGCCGAAGGGGGGATGGACGCTCCAGCCGTAGCGCCCCGCCTGTTCGTCCAGGCCCCGTGTGGCTCCAAGCCCACCTGGCTGCGTCCGTCGGAGGCAGCCAAGGCCGCAGCAGCGGCCTGAGCCCCGGTCGGGTCCGCTCTCCTGGTGCGCAGCAGAACGGTGCCGACCATGGCGGCCACCGCGCCAGCGCGCAGCGCGGCCGTCACGTCGGCGGCGGTGGCGATTCCGCCCGCGGCGATGACGGGCAGGGCGACGGCGTGGCGGACGGCGGCGACCAGGTCGGGAAGCTGGACGGACTCTCGATCTTCGGTACTGGTGACAGAAAGGCTGCCGAATGAGCATCTGTGACAAGCCGAATGCCTCGTTGGTGCCAACAAGGCTGCCTCGCCCCGTCCTGTCGGCCAGCTCGTCCGGCTTCACCGGTGACAAGTACTGGGCTTCGGCTCAGGTGGCCGTGACGGTTCTTGATCGTTGCGGTACGACGTCGTCATGCGGTACGCGCATGGTGGCGGGCTGACGCCCAAGGAGCAGGAAAAGCGGGAGCGGGTGCGCCTTGAGGCGGCCGAGCGGTTCGCCCGCGGTGAGAAGACCGAGGTCGTCGCGGGAGAGCTTCGGTGGAAGCTGTTGCGGCGGCACGGCTGGTCCGCGCAGGTGCCCCTGCGGCGGGCGATCGAACGCGACGACGAGGCGATCGAGGTGTGGAAGGCTAAGGTGTGGCCGCAGGTAAAAGGACCGCGGCGGACCTGGGCGCCCACATCTGCTTCGAGGACGAGGCAGGCCAGGGGCTGAGGCCGCCGAAGGGACACACCTGAGCACCGCGCGGAGCACGGCCGGTGGTGCGGGTACGCGGCCGCAACCGAGGACGGGTCAACATCGCCGGCGTGGTCTGCTACCGCGCCGGACACCGCTCCCGGTTCTTCTTCAAGCTGCACATCTGGCACGGGCGCCGGGGAGAGCCGAAGGCGTTCTCCTGGCGCCAGTACCGCGATCTGATCGTCATGACCCACATCCAGCTCGACACCCCGGTGGTGTGGTGCTGGGACAACCTGAACGTGCACCTGGTGAAGGAGCTGGCGGACTTCGCCGAGGAGCACCAGGACTAGTTACAGATCTTCCAGATGCCCTCTTACGCACCGGAGCTGAACCCGGCCGAGGGGATCTGGTCGCTCCTCAAGCGGCACTTGGCCGACTTCGCCGCCGCCGACCTCACGCACCTCACCCGCGTGACCAAGCGGAAACTGAAGAAGATCCGGTACCGGCCTCATCTGGTCGACGGCTGTCTGCCACCCACCGGCCTGACCATGGACGAGGACGCGATCAGACCGCCGGACTCCACGAGTTCAACCTGAGTACCTGCAGGGTGCCCGATGTGACCCGCCTATCCCTCGGCGAGTTGGACGCGACGGACAATCCGCGAGGGCGTATTCGACCCGGATTCGCCCCGGAGGGGTTTTTAACTGCGAAACATGGCTCTGTCGCGTAAATAAAGAGCGGCAGACGAGTCGGGCTGTGCGCCGGGTCTGCACGATGAGGTGGCGGCGTTTGCGGCGCTGGACAGCACCCGCTCGCCTTGGCGGAGAAGTCCAGTCGACCGGGCGATGCCACTCGCTGCCGGGGTGGGCACGCGACATGCGAACTTACGGGGGGTCAGGCGGCGAAGCCGATGCTGGTGACGTACTCGTACTGGCCCCATTGCGATCCGAGGTCGACGATCTGCTCGATCCACGCGTCGTCCAGGGCCCGGTCGTCGCCGGTGGACCAGGCTGCGACGAGGGCCTCCCAGTGGCGGATGTTGAGGGTGCGGAATTCCACGACCCGCTGGTGGGAGGGACGCACGCCGGACTGGTTGAGCGGGTGGATCTCGACGCGGGTGCCCCGGCCGGCGCGGTTGAGGCGGGCCAGGAGGTAGCGGGCGACGTTGCGGCGGCGGACGGTGCGGTAGGCGTCGTCGATCCGGGCGAGGTTCTGCTTCGTCGGGCTGCGGGTGCCGGCCAGCCATGCCTTCAGGGTGCGGTCGGTGACGGTCAGGCCCGCGTCGTAGGCGGCGGCGCGGGCGTGGGTGGTGCGGGTGAGGTAGTGCAGGCGGGCCATGAGGCCGCGCCGGGTGGTGACGGGGGTGGCGATGAAGTCGGCGAGGGCGTCGAGCTGACGGGCGACCGCCTCGTGACCCTTGATTCCGCTGGCGCCGTACTTGCCGAACTCGGCTGTGCGCTCGGGCACTTGAAGGTCCTTCTTCCCTGTCAGTTCTCGTCGTCGGCTTCTTGGGCGGCGGCCGGGTCTGCGGGCGCGGCGCCAACGGTGTAGACGTCCTTGACCTTCACCTCGAAAACCCCGCGGCCCTCGGGGAAGACACGGCGCCAGGTGCCGATGACGTGGAGTTCGTCGGTGCCCATCGCGCGGACGACCGTCAGGCCCTCGTCGTGCGCCTTGTGCGCCTTCATCCAGAGGTTGGCGAAGGCCTGGGAGCGGATGAGGTGCATCCAGTCCGGGCGGTACAGCTCCCGGTTGTAGTTCGACTCCCCCATCGTGGAGACGAACTTGGAGTACATCGCCTTCACATACTCCAGCGTCACCTCGTCGCCCTCGGCGAGCGCCCGTTCCCGGGCGTCCTTCAGTGCGATACGGAACTTCTCCAGCAGGCTCTCGGTCGCGCCCGAGGTGAACGACTCGTGGATCTGCGGCGGTTCACACAGACCGTACTTGGGGCCGGACAGGCGCAGCAGCAGGCGCAGGGTGGGTTCGGTGACCCAGAGCGGGCCGGGCTCGTCCCGGTTGCCGATCGGGTTGGGCAGGTACGCGCCGTGCTCCCATGCGGGCGGGGTGATCAGGTGGACGCCGGCGCGTCGGCGGTCGTGGTGGTTGCCGGTGGAGTGTTCCAGCTGGCCGATCGGCAGGTGCGTCTTGAGCGCGCTGAGGTAGGCGCCGTTGATGTCCAGGGCCGTCACCTGGTGCGTGCCGGACGGCAGTTCGGGGCGGGTCCACTTGGGGCGGGCCTCCCAGATCCGGTCGGCGCCGCGGGCGGAGGGCTTGCGCAGGATGTCCGGGATCCAGGGGTGGGCGACGATGGTGTAGCGGCCGCCCTTGCGGCAGTTGTCCAGCAGGGCCATCGCGTCCGGGATCGCCCGCTTGACCAGTGCTGCCGTCGCCGCCTCCACATCGCCCTCGTGTCTGGCCAGCGCGGCCGCGACGACTTCTGCGATCGGATCCGGCAGGTCGGAGACGGCCCGCACACGGCGGGCGACAGACGTGGTTCTCACCGGCGCGGCGGGGCGGGACGGACGGCTCGCCGGGACAGCCGTGGCCGGCGGGGCCGGTTGCGGCGCGCACGCGGCGGGGTCCAGGTGCTGCGGGAATCCGGCGACCTGGTGGCGGGCGGGCTGCCCGCACAGGACGCACGGCCGGGGCACTCCCAGGTCCTCGACGTCGTCGGCTTCCGGCGCCGGGTACGGCTGATCAGCCGTACCCGGCTGCTCCGCAGCCCTCGCAGCGTCGCCGCCCGACGTGGCCGGCCCGGCTTGAGGGAGATCGGTGTGAGCAGCGGTTTCGGCCTGCCGGGCGGCATCCAGGTCGGCGAGCTTGGCCTGAGCGCCTTTGAGGAAGTAGGCGTAGCGCTCACGGACGTCACCGGCCGGGTCGCGGCCCGCTTCCCAGCCGCCGACCGTGGAGGGGCTCACCCCCAGCGCCCGGGCCACCTGCGCGCGGGAGAGCTCCAGCGCTTCACGCAGGGCGCGGCGCTGCTCAGCCGGGGGCAGTTCGGCCTCTTTGCGGGCCGCGGCGAGCAGGGCGTCGATCGCCTCGAACTGCGGCTTCACCGCGCCTCTCCCTTCACGGGCGGCCGTCGCCGTCCGGCACGGCGCTCGTCGGGCAATGCCTCGCACGCCCGGGTCGGGCCCGCCAGGAAGTCCAGGACATCCATGCCGTAGTGCACGGCCAGCGCCTCGCAGTCGGCCAAACTCCAGGCTGCGACTCCCGACTGACGGCGGCTCACCTGCGCCTGCGTCACTCCCAGCGCCTCAGCCAGTCTCGCCTGCGACTCACCCGAGGCATGCATCAGTGCCGCCACCACCAGCCGCACCCGTTCCGGCAAGGACATTCCCATGGCTCTCACCCTACCAGGGTCATGCGATTTATGCATCATTTATGAGTGATTCGCATAGCTTTCTTGCGGTGGCCCGCGGCCCGGGAGCGCTGGGCACGGCCGGGCGGCAGGAGGCGGGCGCCGCGGTGCATCGGGGCTCCGCGCCCGGGCACACCGCCGCGGCCAGGTGTCCGAGAGCGGAGTCTGTCCCCACTGTGATCGCGTGGTACGGGTCAGGGCACCAGCGGATTGTCCCGAGTGAGCTCGATGGTGTGCATCTGGCGGCGCAGCTGCGCGGGCAGGGATGGCAGGTCGTTGTCGACGATGATGACCTGGTGCGGGCGTGCGTGCGGCGTGTCGCTGCGGGCGCCGGCGATGTGGTCGAGGAAGTGCGCGTACAGCCGTGCGATCAGCTGCTGGTCCTCGTTGCCGTATTCCCTCCAAGGCGCACATCGCCACCGTGCTGGGGCACTTCGCGCCGCTGACCGCCGCCGACCTGAGCGGGGAGATCGGCGCCGAGATCCCCGAAGACCTCTGCGATCTGCTGATCACCACCGACATGCTCGCCGAAGGCGTCAACCTCCAGCAGGCCGGCGTCGTTATCCACTACGCCCGGCGCGGAAACGCAGTTGGGCCTCGATGAAGTGCAGGCCCTGCTGCCCGCCGCGCGGGAGAGCGCCGCGGAGACGCTGCCCGACGCCGTCGTGGACCCGGCCCGGATGCGCCGGTCCGCACCGCCCACCACGGAACTGCGTCTGAGCGCCGAAGGCCCCCACGACCAGCCCTCCCCCGGTCTCGGGACGCTGATCAACATGGAGGCAACAGGGCGGAGGCCACGAAGCGGTCGTCGGGCACGTCCAGGTCGAGCCAGTTCGGCAGCCCGTCGCCCTTGGGTTCGATGTGCTCGAAGATGG
Organism: Streptomyces sp. NPDC002838; assembly: GCF_040295365.1. NCBI lineage: Bacteria > Bacillati > Actinomycetota > Actinomycetes > Kitasatosporales > Streptomycetaceae > Streptomyces > Streptomyces sp. NPDC002838. Next base: position 59,410 of record NZ_JBEOVF010000028.1, read on the forward strand.
CGTGCACATCACCGGCCACCCGTCCCGTACGCCTCGCAGCACGTTTCCGTTGGTTCGCAGGCCTTTCAGGCGGCGCTCGGCCTTCTTCGCCGCATCCCGGATGTCGGGGTTGCGGCCGGCGAGCTTGTGGTCGTCCAGCTCCCGCAGGACAACGGGCAGCAGGTGGACCATGTACCGCTTCCCGAGCAGCGGCGTGTAGATCACCACGTCGGGGTCATCGAGCAGCATGTTCGTGTCGACCGCTACACGCACCGCCCAGGCGTCATCCGGCAGGAGCTCGCCCAGCTTCCGGAGCGTGGCTACGGCCGCCTTGACCTTGTCGATGGCCTTGTCGATGGCCTTGTCGATGGCCTTGTCGATGCTGGCCGGCACGGTGGTGTCCCGGGGACGTTCAAGCCAGCGCTGCAGCAGGGCAAGGCTCCCGTCGAGGCGCTTGGTGACCTCGGGCGTCGGGTGCGGGAACAACAGCCGGAACAACGGTTCCCACTCCCGTACGCGCCCCAGCAGTTGCATCCTTCGCGCCTCGAGTTCGGGGCCGCTGGGTACCCAGCCCCACTTCGCGGCACCGACGTACACGATGCCGCTGGACCGGCGGTTCGGGTCGATGTTCCGGATCTGCGAGTCCGCGAGGATTGCCAGGAAGTCAGCTTCGATCAGCTCCAGGTCCGCCATGAGACGGTCCAGATACGTCGGCGGGGCTTGCGTCGATGCCATCAGCCGATGATGCCGCACGCCTCTGACAGCCGTTTCCGTCCACGAGATTCCCGTCCGCAGCCGCCCGCCCAGGCCCTCCCACGACGATCCCGCCGCTCTGCCGGCGGGCTGGCGCGGAGGCCCCGCCGACGCGCAACCGAGACACGCGCGCGCGATCCCCTCGCCCGCCGCCGGGCCTGTCCCAACCCACCCACTTCTCTGTTCTTCCTGCTGCGGGGCGTGGACTCGGGGGCGTAGAGGGGATGTCGGCCTGCCGACCACGACCTCACCAGCGTGGTGACCCGCTGGTTTGCGGGCCGGTGCGCCCGAGTGCGCGGCCGGTTGTCGGCCGGGTTGTCGGTGGGGATGTCGGCCTGGTCGACGGCATGTCGCTTCGTAACCGTGGTCGGGCCTCAGGGCTCTGGTCGGGGCCGGCTGCTGGCCTGTCCGGGACGCGCGGCGCCGGGCAGGACGGCGCCGCACCGGACGGGAAGCGGGCGGATCCGTGATGATCGGCGTGGATGCGGGCAGCGGGGACCGGCTGGCGCTGGGCGTGCTGACGCAGTACCGGATGGCCACCACCGAGCAGACGCACCGGGTGATCGCCCCCTCGGTGCGCATCGAGCAGACGAGGCGCAGGCTTGCCAGGCTGCGTGCCGAGGGGCTGGTCGACCGCATCACCCTGCCGCAGGCCGGACGGACCCGGGTGCGGTTCCCCACCCTGTACGGCGTGCAGCTCGCCTCCGAGTGGCCCGAGCTGCGCGGGCACCGGCCCTCCAGGACCGTGTCCGATCCGACCGCCGTACGGCTGAAGGCCGGCCACACGCTGACCGTGACCGAGACCGCGCTCATCTTCCTCGAGGGCGCCCGCCGCCGCGGCGAGCTGTGCCGGCCGCTGGACTGGATCCCCGAGGTCCACCACCCGATCGGGAGCGGCGAGGCCGTCATCCCCGACGCCCTGCTGTACTACCGGCGCGGCCCCGTCGACGGCGACAACGGGTCGATGCTGCGGGCGCTCGTGGAAGTCGACCGGGCCACCATGGGCCCCGAACGCCTCGCCGCCAAGCTGACCTCGTACGCCCGCCTCTACCGCAAGAAGGAGTCACCCCCTGATGCCGGTGTCCGCCAGGACCGCCACCAATCTCCGCGAGGCCATGGCCCGGCTGCTGGCCGGCGAGCCCCTGCACACCGACGGCGCCCTCACCAAGGAGAACCTCGCCCGAGAAGCCCAGGTCAGTCACGCGACCGTCCACCGCGCCGATGACATCCTCGCCGAGTGGAACGCCAAGGTCACCCGACCCGTCCTCCGCACCCCCGGCGAGGTCGCCCGGGACGAGACGATCGCCGAGCTCCGCAAGCAGCTTCGCGAGGCCAGAGCCGAGATCACGCAGCTCAACGGCAAACTCGACGCCCTCGCTACGGTATCCACGGACCTCTACCACGAGAACCTCGCCCTGAAGAAGCGCGACAGCGACCGCAGACTCGCCCCTCTCCCCTCCGCCAACTGACAAGCTGCGTAAGTGCCCGCTTCTCAACTCGTCCGAGGATCTTGCCGTCCCGCTCGCGCAATGAAGCCGGAGCTGGTCGCAGGTGCCCATCCCTGCCGGCTCACAGTGGTGTCCGGCACGGCTCCTTCTGAGGATCTCGCCCATCGCTCACGGCAGAGTGTCCTGGGTGGGGAGGCGGAGGGTGAAGTGCGCACCGTGAACGCTGGGTGTGAGGGTGAGGGTGAGGGTGCCGTGGTGCGCGGTGGCGATGCGGTGGGCTATGGCCAGGCCGAGGCCGGAGCCGCCGGCGTCGCGGGTGCGGGCGTCGTCGAGGCGGGTGAAGCGCTCGAAGACCCGCTGGTGGTCCTCGACCGGGATGCCGGGGCCGTCGTCCTGGACGTCCAGCACGGCTTCGCCACCGTCAGGGTCGTGGCTTAGGCGGACGGTAATGGTGCTGTTGGCGTGGCGTTCGGCGTTGTCGAGGAGATTGCCCAGGACGCGGGCGAGCAGGCTGTAGCTGCCGTACACAAGGACAGGGTCGGTCGCGATGTGCGGGAGGAGGGTGAGGTGGGAGGGGGTGGGCCGGCGCGTGAGTTCGTCGCGGACCAGCTCGGCAAGGTCGAGCACGCGGCTGTGGGGTGGGGTGGCGTTGGTGGCGTCCAGGCGGGCCAGCAGGAGTAGGTCGGTGGTCAGATGCTGCAGGCGCAGGGTGTCGCCCAGGGCGTCGGTGATGACTTGCGGCCAGTTGGCGTTCTCTGGCCGGTTCAGGGCGAGCTCGAGTTCGGCGCGCAAGGCTGCCAGAGGTGTCCGCAGTTCGTGGGAAGCATCGGCGACAAACTGGCGCTGCTGGTCGACCGCAGCCTGGAGCCGATCCAGAGTGTCGTTCATCGTGGTGGCCAGCCGGGCGATCTCGTTTCCGGCCCGGGGTACCGGGACCCGCCGGTCGAGGTGATGGGCGCTGAGGTCGGCGAATTCAGAGCGGATGGCTTCGACGGGGCGCAGCACCCGACCGACCGCGAGCCATGTGCTGCCTGTGATCAATAGGGTGAGCCCCAGAGTGCCTCCGGCCAGGGACCACATGATGGTGTTCAACCGGGTCTGGTAGACGTCGAGGGAATGAACCACCTGCATGTCTTCGTCGAAGTGGCCTCGCATGGGCGGGGATTCCTGGGGGTCGGTCCACGGTATGAGTGACAGTGCAGGTTCGAGTCCTTCGTCTGTATCGCCTGCTGAGAGACAGATGGTGAATCTGTGTTCGCCTTCTGTCATGTCGAGAACCGGATGCCGACTACAGGGCGGGGCGACTCCCGGGGTGTAACCGCCCGGCGGACTGAGCGAGATGGTCTTTTGCTGGGCCTCCTGGAAGAGCGTCATCTTGACGGTGATACCGACCGAAACGACACACGCGGTCAGCGGGACCAGCGTGATGCATGCGGTTAGCAGGGTGATCCGTATGCGCATCGTGCGCGGACGGAGCCACCGCAATATCGGCCGGAGACGCGGCCGTCTCATGGGTGGGCGCCTTCTACGGCCTCCAGGCGGTAGCCGATGCCGCGGACAGTGTGGATGGTGCGGCGCCTGAAAGGGGTGTCGACTTTGCGGCGCAGGGTGCTGACGTAGACCTCGACCACGTTCACGTCGCCGCCGAAGGTGTGGTCCCACACGTGCTCCAGGACTTCGGTCTTGGAGACGGTCTCGCCCCTGCGGCGGGCCAGGTATTCCAGGACCGCGAACTCCCGCGCGGTCAGCGGCACCGGCGTGCTCCCGCGCCGGCAGCTGCGGGCCGCGGGGTCGATCTCCAGGTCGCCGACCCGGATGACGGCGGGGCGTTCGGGGCTGCCGCGGCGCAGCAGGGCCCTCAGCCGGGCGGTGAGGGCGACGAAGGAGAACGGCTTGGTGACGTAGTCGTCGGCGCCAGTGTCCAGGCCCTCGGCCTCGTCGTACTCGCCGTCCTTAGCGGTCAGCATGAGCACCGGAGTCCATACTCGGGCTTCCCGCAGCCGCTTGCAGAGCCGGTAGCCGTTCAGGCCGGGCAGCATCACGTCCAGGACGATGGCGTCGTAATCACTGTCCAGCGCCAACTCCAGCCCGTTAAGCCCGTCATGGGCCATGTCGACGGCGTACCCCTCGCCCACGAGCCCGCGCCGCAGCAGTTCAGCCAGCCGCGGGTCGTCCTCCACCACCAATATCCGCATGGCACACAGGATGACCCACAGGCGCGGCGGGGTTCCTGAAGAAGTCTTCAGGGACCTTCAGGGTCCTCACAGCTCCCTCATGGCACCGTTCCTCCACAGCAATGGGGGAAAGCAGCAGGGCGTTTTGAGGACCACTCGCCCGCTTCGGTACCAACGTCGCTCGTGCGTCCCAGCGGGGAGGCGCAGCCTCGGTTTTACCCCGTCGCGTGAACAACACACCGCACGACGTCAACGGGAGGGAACCACCCATGAGTCTTCGATCAGTACGCGTCCGCTTCGCCACCGGCGTAGTCGGCGCCTTGGCGGCCGGCGCGCTCACCCTGAGCGCGTCCCCGGCCTCCGCCGCAAAGAGCGATGGTTTCGTGCGCGGCTACGACACCTACAAGGGCGACTGGGGCGACGAGGGACCCATGGCCTTTGGCTTCCAGGAGCACAACGAATCGAACGCTGTGTGCCTGTGGCAGAAGATCCTGTGGGCGGAGGGCGCCACGGAGGAGAACGGCACATCCTTTGACCAAGCAGACGTCGACGGCGAGTTCGGCCCGAACACGGATGCTGCGACCAGGTCGCTGCAGGCCAAGTGGAAGCTGACCATTGACGGCGAGGTAGGCAACAACACCTTCGGCCGCGCCGACGACGAGCTCAGGGTGACGGGCGGCAGCGAGGCCAGGGGGAAGCAGCTCAACATGACGTACTACGGCGACAGCCACAGCTTCTCCGTGGTGCGCAACAGCGAGGGCAAGTACTCCTTCAGGGACGGTGACGACATCTGGCGCATCGCCGGATACGACTACCGAACCTGTAGCTGACGCTCGTCCCTTAACCGCGTAATCCGCCGGGCGGCAGGGAAGGTTCCGCGCAACCTGCGGCAGGCCATGGGCGCTGACAGCCCCTGGCCGGACTTCAAAAGGACAGACTCCCAGAGTCCGGCAGTTACAGACTCCGGGAACTGACTGGTGCCCGTACCGGACGTAGCCGGTACGGGCCCTGACGTGTAACTGGCCACCTCCCCCAGCAACCGCGCCCCCGCCTCTTTTGCCTTTGCCTTCTTCGTGGCCCCGGGCCTGGGGTTCCCGGCTTCCGGACCAGGCGTGACTTTTGCCCATGTCGGCCATGCCCTGGACGTGGGTGGTCACCGGGCCGGGAGGCACCGGTTGACCGCTGATAGGGGCACGAGCGTCAGTCCATCTGGCAAGGTTGCCGACAGCTGGTGCCACGTCGAGGGCGGCGCGGAGGCCCTGACTCAGTACCGTGCCCTGGTCGATGACCGCACCCGCGTCCACGGCCCCACTCACCCCGAGACCCTGCGCGCCCGTCACGGCGTAGGTGTCGACCTCGGCCGCCTCGACCTCTGGGAGGAGGCCCTCGCCGAGTCCCGCGACGTCTGCGCCCTCCGCGAGCGGGTCCTCGGCCCGGACCACCCCGACGCGCTGGGTGGCCACAGTGACGAGGCCCATTGCCTGGAGCAACTCGGGCGCGAGCACGAGGCAGCTGAGCTGTACGGGAGGGTAGCGGCGTTGCGGCAGCGGGCGGCCGACGAGAGGATTGAACGCTTTGAGGGCGAATAGGTTGCCGTACTTCGTCAGCCCGGTACCCCCAGCTCCGCCACGAAGGATGAAGTTGGCCAACGCTTTCTGAGACAGATCGCTCAGTGGTTGAGTCGGTACTCATGCCTCGGCACCGTCGTCTCAGGTGAGACAGCACAACCTCTGAGTGGGCGGTTCGTGAGTCTTTGAGTGGCTCTGCTGTCGCCTGATGGTGTGGCGGCGGGGCGGAATCTGCCGGTCCGCGCTTGTTGGTCTGGTGATGCGACCGGGTGAGTGAACGCAAGCCGTACCCGAGTGACTTATCGGACGAGCAGTGGGCGTTGACCGAGCCGGTGATCACTGCGTGGAAGGACCGGCACCGCTCGGTCAGCGGCCACCAGGGCGCCTCCGACATGCGGGAGATCGTGAACGCGATCCTCTATCAGGGGCGGACCGGCTGCCAGTGGGCCTACCTCCCGCACGACCTGCCGCAGAAGAGCGCGACCTACTACTGCCTCGCCGCCTGGCGGGACGACGGGACCGACCAGGTCATCCATGAACTCCTGCGATGCCAGGTCCGTGAACGCTCCCGGCGATTAGAGGACCCGACCCTGGTGGTCCTGGACACCCAGAGTGTCCACGTGGCCGCCGGGGTCCCCGCCGCCACGAGTGGCCACGATCCGGCCAAGCGGGTGCCCGGCCGCAAGCGCGGCCTGGCCGTGGACGCCCTCGGCCTGGTCATCGCAGTCGCCGTCCTCGCCGCGAACACCCATGACAACGCCGCGGGCATCGTCCTGCTGGACCAGGTCGCCGAGCACGCCGGCGGAACCGTCCGCAAGTCCCTGGTTGACCAGGGCTTCAAGAACCAGGGCGTCCTGCACGGCGCCGGCCTGGGGATCGACGTCGAGATCGTCGAACGCAACCCGCAGGACAAGGGGTTCGTGCCGCAGCCGAAGCGGTGGAGGGTCGAGCAGACCTACGGGATCCTGATACTGCACCGGCGCCTGGTCCGCGACTACGAGCACCGCCCCTCCTCCTCCGCCTCCCGCGTCTACTGGGCCATGACCCACGTCATGACCCGACGCCTCACCGGCGCGAACGCCCCCACCTGGCGCGAAGAACGGGCGGTGGCAGCGTGAACCTCCGACCCCTGCTCGATGCCCTGGACCTCCAGGAAGACGCCGCCCGGGCCTGGCCGAGGACCTTCGCACGCAGATCGACGGCCTGCAGACCCGGTCGCGGGAGGCCGAGATGCACCTGGAGCACCTCGCGATCACCCGCAAGACCGTCACCGGCCTCGCCGACCGGCTCCCGGCCGTCGCGCCGGACCTGCCCGAGCACCCGGACTACCCCCGCATCCTCGCCGCCTTCAACCACGCGACCGGACCGCTACGGGCCAAGGACGTCTGCGAAGCCCTCGGCCACGAACTGCTGCCGAAGAACGTCGAAGGCACCCGCGCCAAGCTGAAACGCCCGGTCAAACTCGGCATCCTCACCGAGGCCGATACTGGCAACTTCGCCCGGAAGCAATAGCCGACGGAACCTCCGCCAGCAACCTTGCTCCAACCTCAGCCGGACACGGACATCACCTTACGAACCGCCATCTCACTGTGGCTGTTCGCCCTGCTCATGGTCCCGATCGGCATGTTCGGCATGACGATCAACGTCACCGCCAACAGCAGTGTCCAGATGAGCACCGACCCGGCCATGCGGGGCCGTGTGATGGCCCTGCACATGATGGTGTTCATGGGCGGCGCACCCCTGGGCGCGCCGATCGCGGGCTGGATCACCGACGCGTACGGCGTCCGGGCGGGCCTGGCGGTCGGCGGCGCGATCGCGGCGACCGCGGCCGTCGCGATCGGCCTGGTCCTGGCGCGGGTGGGGGGCCTGCGGCTGTCGGCGGGCTGGAACCACGGGCATCCGCGGGTGCGCTTCGTGCCGCGGGAGCGGCGGGACGAGCGGCTGGTGACCGTGGCCTGACCGTCGTAAACGTCGCGGCTCCCGCCCCCCAGTACCGGCAAACCTCCGACTTGCCTATCAGGAAAGCCAAGAGTAACTTTCCTGGTAGGAAAGTAATCGGGGACGGGAGGGCGATGGCCGTGAGCATGCCGGTGGATGCCGAACAGGCATGGAAGGATCTCCAGCGCATCCGAGTGCCGCAGGAGCGGGTGTACGACGAGTTCGAGCGCTCCGTGTCCGGCGGGCGCGGCATGACCTACGGCACGGCCGCGCTCATGTGGGTGTTCCTTGCCGGCGTGGGCATGGACCTGCCCCAGTGGGGCGTCGGACTGTTCATAGCCGCCTACGCCGGCCTGTTGAGCGTGCTGGTCGTGATGAGCAGCCGCAGGAGCCGGATGCAACTGCACCACACTCGCTGCCCCGGGCGTACGTGGGCCGCGTTCGGTGCGGCGGCGGTGCTGGTCGGCGGGACGATCGTGCTGTCGGACCACCTGACCGAGCCACTGGAGCCGATCTACGCCGGCCCCATCCAGGCCACGGCCGCGGTGGCCGTGTACCTGCTCTCCCTCGGTCCCGCCAACCGCTGGGCGGCCGACTCGGTGCGGAGCGGCGGCGAACCGGCGGCCGACGAGGAGGCGGGCCGATGAGCACCCCCGCCGGCTTCGACGAGCTGATCCACCCCGCCACCCGACTGTCGGTGGTCGCGCTGCTCGCCGCCACCGAGTGGGCGGACTTCGCGTTCGTCCGCGACAGCCTCTCGCTCAGCGACTCCGCGCTCTCCAAGCAGCTGCACACCTTGGAGAGGGCCGGATACCTGGAGACCCAGAAGGAGGGCGGCGGCCGCAACCGCCGTACGAAGGTACGGCTGACGGACCGCGGTCGCACCGCCTTCGAGGGACATGTGGCGGCACTCCGGGCCATCGTCGACAGCGCCGGACCCGCGACCGGGGCGGCACCACAGCAGCCCCACGCGGAGGCGGGCCGATGACGACGTTCGGGCGCACCGACGTCCAGCCCGTGATCCAGGTACGCGATCTGACCATGGCGTACGGCGATGTCGACGTCCTGCGCGGCATCGATCTGGACATCCACCGCGGCGAGGTCTTCGCGCTGCTCGGGCCCAACGGCGCGGGGAAGACCACCACCGTCGAGATCCTGGAGGGCTTCCGGCAGCGCTCCGGCGGGGAGGTGAGCGTCCTCGCTACGGATCCCGAGCGGGGCGGCGACGCGTGGCGAGCCCGGATCGGCCTGGTCCTTCAGTCCTGGCGCGACCACCGCCGCTGGCGGGTCGCCGAGCTGCTGAGGCACTTCGCGACCTACTACCCCGACCCGCGCGACCCGGCCGAACTGCTGGCCCTGGTCGGCCTCACCGACCAGGCCGGCCGGCAGGTGGACCGGCTGTCCGGCGGCCAGCGCCGGCGCCTCGACGTCGCGCTCGGCATCGTCGGCCGCCCCGAACTCCTCTTCCTGGACGAGCCGACCACCGGCTTCGACCCTCAGGCGCGGCACGAGTTCCACGTCCTGGTCGAACGGCTGGCCCGCGACGAGGGCGTCACCGTCCTGCTCACCACCCATGACCTGGCGGAGGCCGAGCGGCTCGCCGACCGGATCGCCATGCTGGTCGGCGGCCGGATCAGGGCCTGTGGCACACCCGCGGAACTGGCCCGGCGAGCCGCCGCCCAGGCCAAGGTCCGCTGGACGGCCGACGACGGGACGCCCCGCCGCGAACGCACCGAGGACCCCTCACGGCTGGTCTGGGAACTCCACCGGCACGCGGCCGGCCCGATCGCCGACCTGGAGGTCCGCCGCCCGACGCTGGAGGACACCTATCTGCACATGGTGCACCGGGAGGCCGATGGCACGGATGGGGCCGACGGCACGGACAGGGCCGCGGACGAGGAGGCACCGGCCGCATGAGGGGGACGCACATGACGAACAGGACGAACAGCTGGCGTGCCGGGCTGCAGCGCGGCGGCATCGAGCTGCGGCACCTCCTGCGCAACGGCAAGGAGATGTCCGGCCATCTGGCCAACGTGGTCGTCGCGCTGCTCGTCGCCGCCTACATCGACGACGACGTGCCCGGCACCGGGACCCCGATGACTCATCTGGTGCTGGCGGGCTTCGCCGCCTACCTGCTGTTCCAGGTCGGGCTGATCAACCTCCCCCAGATCCTCGTGACCGAGCGGGAGGAGGGCGCCCTGCTGCGGCTGCGCGCCACGCCCGGCGGGATACCGGCCTACCTCGTCGCCAAGTGCCTGGTGGTGGTCGTCGTGGCGGTCGGCACCCTGGCGCTGCTCCTGGTCGCCGGGGCGCTGCTGGTGGACGGACCGCTGCCGCACGGGCCGGGCGCCTGGCTGACGCTGCTGTGGGTCACCACGCTCGGGCTGCTCGCCGTCGTACCGCTCGGCGCGGCCATAGGCGCCGTACTGCCCAACCCCCGCGAAGCGCTGGCGTTGATCATGCTGCCGACGATGGGGCTGCTGCTCACCTCAGGGGCGGTGTTCCCGATCACCGCGCTGCCCGTGCCGGTGCAGCACGTGGCCGCGGTCTTCCCGCTCAAGTGGATGGCGCAGGGCCTGCGTTCGGCGCTGCTCCCGGACTCGGCACGGACCGCCGAGGCGGCAGGCTCCTGGGAACTGCCCATGGTCGCCCTGGTCCTGACCGCCTGGGCAGCCCTAGGGTTCCTCCTCGCGGTGCCCCTCCTGCGCCGCGCCGCCCGCCGCGAGTCCGGCTCCCGCCTGTCCGCGCGCCACCGCAAGGCGGCGCAGAGCGGCGCGCTGCCCGCGTAGGCGGCCTTGCGGCCACCGGGCTACGCCGTGGCCTGCCTCGACGGCACGGCCCACCTAGACCCTGCGGGCCAGCACCTGCCCCGGCCAGTCGTTCGTCCCCCTGTAGGTCTCGGTGCGGACGAAGCCGTTGCTCTCGTAGGAGCGGACGAGCTTGCCGCCGTCGCCCGCGTAGCAGTCCACCCGCAGCAGCGCGACGCCCGCCCGCCCGCCGGGTCACCTCGGCGGCGTGCGCGAGCAGGGCGCTGCCCACGCCGAGCCCTGTGAAGCGGCGGTCGGGGGGTGGCGGCGGGCACGCCGTCGACCTCGGCGATGAAAACGTTGCCCTCGTCCATGTGCCGGGCGACCGACTCCACCGTCTTCGGGCGCTCCGAGAGGGGCGTCGTCCCCCACTGCCCCGTGCCTATAGGCGCGCCAACTACCCTGCGCAAAAACCGCCACCACACTCAGCTCACTGCGCAGTACAAACAGCCAGCTCAGCCCACGTACCACCCGTGGCCGGCCCCTCAGCCCCGCACCGGCTGCCTCCACGAGGCGAACACACTGCCCAGTACAGCTGAGCAACAGCACGCCACAATCAAGATCATTAAGTAAGCGCAACAGCCACGACACACCGCAGTTCGCGACGCAGTGCGGCAAGCGGCGTCTCGTCCTGCTCGATCCCTCCGCCCGGAGCTGCCCACACCACCGTTCCCGCCAGCTCCGGAGTCGCGAACCGACAGAGAAGGATGCGGTCGTCCTCGTCGAGGATTGTCGCGCGTACTGAGTGACGCAGGTTCACGGATGGCATCCGGACACGCTAACCGCCTGGGTCAAGGGTGATGCGATCAGACAGGTGGGCCGAGCCCAGTAGCTCACCGTCACTGGCCACAGAAGCTGAGCCAGAACCCGAGAACGGACAGCACTTGTCCGCGGATCTGGCAGGCAGTCGGCGTCCGCCGGGAATCGAAATGTTCACGGATTCGGACAGCACCGGCAGGCAGCGGTTCTGCTGATGCGACTTCACGGCGTGGATCGAGCCGTTGAAGTGCTGATCTTGTCAGATCTGGCTAGGGTGTCGGCGGTGTCTGTGACCAGGGATCGTGACGACGTGGCCGAGCGGCTGGAACCCTTCCGCCGGGAGCTGACGGCCTTTTGCTACCGCATGCTCGGCTCGGCCTTCGAGGCCGAGGACGCCGTCCAGGAAACCCTGGTCCGGGCCTGGACGAAATTCGACGGCTTCGAGGGCCGCGCGGCGCTGCGCACATGGCTGTACCGGATCGCCACCAACGTCTGCCTGGACATGGCCCCGGCCGCCCAGCGCCGGGCCCGGCCGATGGATCTGTTCTCGCCGGGCTCGGCCACCGCGCCGAAACTCGCCCAGCTGGAGGAGAACATCTGGGTAGGGCCGATCCCCGACGAGCGGGTGCTCTCCGGGAATCCCGCCGAGGTCGCGGTGGGCCGGGAGACGATCCGTCTGGCCTTCGTCTCGGCGCTGCAGAAGCTCCCGGCCCGCCAGCGCGCAGTCCTGATCCGGCGCGAGGTACTGGCCTGGTCGGCGGCCGAGACCGCCGAGCTGCTGGAGGCTTCCGTCGCCTCGGTGAACAGCGCCCTGCAGCGAGCGCGAGCCACGCTCGCCGCAGGCGGCGGCGTGCCGGAAACCGACACCTTCAAGCCGCTGGACGAGACACAGCAGGCCCTGCTGGCGAGGTACGTCAGGGCGTTCGAGGCGTTAGACATCGACGGGCTGAAGAGGCTCCTGCACGAGGACACTGTCCTCAACATGCCTCCCTACCAGATGTGGGTGCGGGGAGTCGTGGAGCTGGGCGAGTGGTGGCTCGGCGCCGGCTGCGGCTGCGGCTGCGGCTGCCGGGGATCGCGGATGCTCCCCGTGGAGGCGAACGGCACGCCCGCGTTCGCCCAGTGCCGGCCAGCCGAGGACGGCAACGGTTGGACCCCGTGGGGCATCACACTGCTGGAGATCACCGACGGCCGGATCAGCACCATGACCAACCACATGAATGTCGAGCGGTTGTTCCCGCTATGGGGGCTGCCCATGCGCCTCACCGCCCACACCGCGGGGATCTGACGACTCGCCGCCCCCGCCTTCGGCACCTCACTCAGCCCGGTCAGCGCCAGCAGCCGCAGCAGAGGCCAGACACCGCGCAGCACCAGGTCCCGACCGACGCGCCGCGCGGCCAGGCGTAGCTGGGTGAGGTGGTCGAGATCGGCCGGCCTGGGCCGCTCGAGAGCGGACACGTCACAGACGACGACCGCCACGTCCGGACGGTTCGCCACCAACGCGGCCAGCTGGTCACAGAGGGCCAGCCCAGCCCCGGGAGGGAGCCGACCGAGGGTGAGCTCCACGGTCTTCATACCGGCTCAGACTGCCGACCGGGCGGGGATTCACCGGCCGCACGACCGCCTGCTCGGCGGCCCGCCGAAAAAATTTTTGGGATTCTCCGTCCGATTGCGATGAGTTCCGTCGGCGCGCCCCGTCTGACCCGGTGCAGCAACCGAGATGGTTGGTGCGCTGCGGCCGCGAGTGCGGCCAGAGCGTGCACGACCGAATCCGCTTGGAACAGAAACAAGCCACGGAGGAACTTCCATGCGTACCTTGATCAGCACCGCGTTCATCTCGCTCGATGGCGTTCTGGAAGCCCCGGGCGGCGAGCCCGGTTACCGGAACTCTGGGTGGACCTTCAAGGACATCGAGTTCCTCCCCGAGGCGTTCGACATCAAGGGCCGTGAGCAGAAGGAAGCCACCGCGATACTGATGGGCCGCGTCAGCTACGAGGCGTTCAGCCCGGTGTGGCCGGACATGGAGGATTTCGCCGACTACAAGCTGATGCCGAAGTACGTCGTCTCCACCACTCTCACTGAGGACGACCTGGTGTCGAACTGGGGCGAGACCACGATCCTGCGCTCGCTCGACGACGTCACCGCGCTGAAGAAGACCGAGGGCGGCCCGATCATCGTCCACGGCAGCGCCGCCCTGAACCAGAGCCTTTCGGACGCCGGCCTGATCGACCGTTACCACCTGCTCGTCTTCCCGCTCCTGCTCGGAGCGGGCAAGCGTCTGTTCAGCGCCACGGACAAGGACACCCAGAAACTGAAGCTTGTCGAGCACGAGGCCTACGCCAACGGCCTTCAGAAGAACGTCTTCGACGTCGTCCGCTGACAAGACTCCCGCGCCCGCCCTGCCGCCGAAGTGATCGATGCAATCGCCTGGAGGTTTCAGACCGGGGGCGCGTGGGCGCGGAGTGTCCCGCAGAACCCACGCTCGGCCCCGTGCTGTCCGTTCCCATGAACATCGAACACGCCGACCGCGGGGCGCCTCCCAAACTCATGAACGACCCCTGTCGAATCTCGGAACAGAACCAGTGAAGTGATGTCCGTTTCCCGGTGAGGTTGGTGCAGGGCAGCTGGTCGCGGGGCTTGGTCGGCTACTGCTTCCTGGTGAAGCTGCCGGTGAGCCTTTTCCATCCTCGGTCTGAGCTGGTGCGATGCAGGCAGAGGACGGCCCGGACAAGGCTCGTGACGCGGGTGGTCGAGCATCGGAGCTTGCGTAGGAGCCGCCAGGACTTGAGGGCGGCGACGGCTTGTTCGACGAGGGCAGGGATCTTCGCGTGGGAACGGTTGACCGCCCGCTGTCCTGTGGACAGGGTCTCCCATCCGCCCCAGAAGGGGACGCGGACCGTGCCGCCGACTCCGCGGTATCCCTTGTCGGCCCAGCAGGGGACGCCAGTCTCGGCAAGTGCGTCGATGATGCCGTGCTCGCGGGCGGCTCTTACGTCGTGTACGGCTCCGGGCAGGGCGGGTGAGGCCCACAGCAGACGGCCGCAAGGGTCGGCGATGACCTGGACGTTCATCCCGTGCCTCTTGTGCTTGCCGGCGAAGAAGGGCTGGTCGGCGGTGATCCGGTCGATCGGCGGGAGTGTGCCGTCCAGCAGGACGTACGCCTTCGTCGAAGCCGTACGGGCCGCCTCTGCCAGGGTCGGGGGCGAGCGAGGCCAGAAGGCCGACAGCCTCGGTGTTGTAGCGGTAGGCGGTGGTGGTGCCGATGTCGAATCCAGCAGCGAGCCGGGCGTAGGGGTGGCCGTTGCGGAGGGGGGCGAGGGCGAGCAGGGCCTGTCGCCCGGCGCTCAGGCGCCGCCGTCGGGTGCCGAGCACCGGCGGTGTTCTCGCAGGCGGGTGGTGAGGAAGCGCAGGGCAGAGCTGGACAGGTCCAGCCCGGACGGGTAGACAAACACGCGAAGCCTCTGGTGGAGACGGTTCTTCTTGGTCGGAAACCCATCTACCAGGGGCTTCACCGTCCTGTCAGCCCAACTACCCGGCTCGCCCCGCAGGTTGGAAACGCCTCACTCCCACCGCTCAACGTGTTCCCCAGGTCAAGCGTCAAAGTTTTGCTGGAGTACTAGCCGGTCGCGGAAGTCGGACAGCACACTGTGGTGAAAGCCGGGGTCGTCCAGCTTCAGGGCGAGCGCGTACTTGAAGTCGATGCGGCAGCGCACTGCCTCGGCCGCCTGACGGTCCGACAAGTTGAGCAGGCACGCCGACGGTGGAGAGCTGCGCAGGCGATGACCCGGGTCTGCCGTCGCGCGGGTACCACGCCTCGAAGTCCTCGTCGTGCCAGAGACCGTCCAGCCGTCACGCACCCAAATCGCTGTCGTACCACGCGGGTTGCTCGCCCCCGCGACCTGCGCGGTCAGGGACGGGACCTGCTCACCAGAACGGGGACGGACGGACACCGGACACCTCGACATCTACCCTCCTGATCATGCGGTCGCGCCCGGGAATCTCAAGATCCCCGGCAGAGTCGCTCAACGGAGGCCGCAACGCTCGCGCTCATCGCCGCGCAGAGCGCAGAACGGTGTCGGGGTGGTGTCGATGGCATGCGCGCCTGGCCGAATCCTGTGCTTGACAAAAGCCTCGGATCTCTTGCAACAAACCTGCCGGGTGACTGAATTAGAGATCGCCGCAAGTGATACGGATCACACCTCTGTGCGACATGCTGCAGTCCGAAAGTACGGCAGGTAATTTCCATGACGTCGAGTTTCTGAAAGTGTATTGTTTCGCTGAGTTTCGACGCGCCAGGCTTGACAGGGTCCTGTCAAACTGTACATGAGAGTTGAGTCGGCTTACGCGTAGTGCTTATTGATTGAAGGTGCGGCTGTGCCGCACCCTCCCGTCCTCCCCACCGACAGGAGATTCTATGGCGACCGATACCGTACAGATTCTGTCAGCAGTGGCATTCCCCAGTCAGACTTCTCGGGATTCGCCCCATAGCGCTCTTCGTTCGACTCCGCTAACGCAGAATATCCTGGACGTGTGCCATCGGCATCGCCTCATCGGTCGTCTCGCTCGGGAACTGGAGGCAGCGCAGACCGCCTCCGCAGAAATCGTCACCGCGGCGCGAGAACAGCAGCGGAATATCGAGTCAAGGGCTAAGGAGCACATCAGGGAAGTCGTTCGGGTGCAGGAACACCTTCACGCCATGGGGCACAGATCCGCCCTCCTGAAGGGCCCCAGTGCGCATCTGGTGAGCGGCTCTTCCATACCGTTACGCCATTTCGGGGACATGGATCTCCTGGTGCTTGGTACCGCGAGGGCTGACGCGTCCTCGGTGATCGAGCCGCTTGGCCAGTTGGGGTATGAGCTTATTCCCGAGTGGCCCTGCGGAATACACGAGGCAGGTCACTTCGTCCGGGGTGACAGCGCAGTCAGTTACAGGATGGATGGAGAAGGCCTGAAGCAGGATGCCTTCATGCTCGACGTTCATCACGGCTTTCCCTTCTGGGGATTCCCGGATGTTCCTCCGGTGGACCTGACTTCTCCCGGACGTATTGACATCGATCCGCAGGGGCTGGGGCAGCGAACGGATCGCTGTCTCGTAGACTATGCGGCGCTGGCGGAAGAGGTGCGTTGCATTGAGACGCCCTTCGGTGACGTTACGGCGCTTTCCCCGGAGGCCACCGCGCTGATCTCTTGCGGAAACGTCTTCAAGGACTGTCTCAAACCGCATTGGCTGGTGCAATCCTGCGTCCTGCTCGGTGAGGTGGCGGAGATTGTGGACCTGGTCGGCCTTCCGGGTTTCCGTTCTGACCGTTTTGCGAAACTTGCGGTTGCCTGGTCTGCCACGGATGCGATCGCCTTTGTCACGGAGGTATACGAGAGCCTCGTTGGCGATGCTCCCGACGTCCTGCGGCGCAGTGCCAGCGGTACCGCCCACTGTCTGACGGTGTGGAACCGGGACCACCACCCGGTGATCTTGCGTACCACGAAACAGCTGAACAGCATCGAAAATCGAATCGAGCGGTTTCTCACGATGCGGGACTACGTGGCGGAACTCGGCGAGAACGTCGTCACGGCAGCGAGCACGTTCGGGCCAGGCTCGGTGATCACTCTGGGAAGCGAGGGTGCCCGGGCGTTCACCCACCGGCGACGTGGTAGGACCCTTGAGACGGAGATCTCGCTGGCCTGGGGTACTGATGCGCTGGTCATGAAGATGACCATCTTGAATCAGGACGCGGAAGGGAGCGAGTGCGTACTGCTGAACTTCGGTGATCCAGCTCTGGAGATATACCGACCAGAAGACGGCTCGTCGCCGCGAGTACGCAATCGCGCGCCCAGCGGGGCGCCCGTGGCTGAGCAGGTGACGGCCAACTGGAGGAGCGGCGGGGACGGAACGTCGATTCTTCAGGTGGCGATCGGCTGGGACGTCCTGCCGAGCCGTTCTGACGGTGAGGTCAGCTTCATTTGTGGGCTGCAGGATCTGGTCGCTGACGACCACAGTCGGAACGTCTCCGTTTTCGCACCGGTGAGAGTCGTTCGGACGTCGGAGCAGTGAGCTCTCTGACAACAGCCGTGCCCCGGCCCCGCCGCACCAACGTGACGGGCCTGGTCAACGCCGTCCACCAGCACCACAGTCAACCTCACCCCGTCAGATGGAGGGTTCGCCTGTGAGTAGCGCCCCGCCCGCCCCGTCCCGTCTGGATTTGCGGTGGTCCTCCGCTCGCAGGGTCGTCGAAGAACGCCGCAGCCTTCTGCGGTTGTTGCGCTATTCGGGCCGGTGGGCTTTGGCGGGTGTCGGGGTGACCATGGTGGTCGGTGTGGCGGCTGGTCCGCTCACTGCGGTGTTCTCTCGGCACATGGTGGACTCGATGGTCGCGGGGGACGAGCTGGCGGCGCTGGTCTGGCCCGCTGCCGGGTTCGCCGCCGCCATGCTGGTCCGCCAGGCCGGCGAGATTTTCAGCGTGGCGATCAGGGCGGTCGCGAGCAAGCGTATCGACGGCCACGTCCGTTCCGAGGTCCGGCGGATCGCGCTGCGCGGCGAGACCATCAGGCACCTGGAGGACCCAGGCTTCCACGACGTGGCCACGCGCGCCGGGGACCAGGGCCTCACCTGGCGGGTGCGTTCCCCGGGGACTGCCGCCGTGGGACAGGCTGAGGTCACCACCCGCATACTTGCGGCCCTGTCCATGGCCGTGGTCCTGGCCGCCTACTTCCCGCTGTTGGCCGTCTCGTGCCTGGTGCTTTCGCTTGTGGTGCGGTGGATGATCCGCCGGCAGTGGATGTATCTGGAGTCGGTGAAGGACGCGGCCACTCCCGAGCGGCGCAAGGTGGATTTCTGGGCCGATCTCGGCGCGAGCCCGAAGGCGGCGCTGGAAGTCCGGCTGTTCGGCCTGGCGGGCTGGGTGAGCGAACGGCGGCTGGCTGCGCACTACGCGTGGATGGCCGACTACTGGAAGATCCGTCGTAAGGTGCTGCGGAGTCAGAAGACCGCCGCTGTGCTCGCGGGCCTGTCGGCGGGCCCGGCGCTGTTGGTGCCCGGTCTCGCCGCGGTCGACGGCGACATTACCACCGGTGAGCTGACCTCCTGTCTGGTGGCGGCCTGGGGGATTTTCGCGATCGCCAACATGGGCCCTGAGGCGTTCGACATCGAGTACGGGAAGACGGCTGTGTCGGCGCTGGGCACCCTGCGGCGCATGTCTCCCGAGCGGCGGGCCGGCCCTCGGGCAGCCCCGCCTGTGGCCCCGGTGGTGCGTTTCGAGCGTGTGTCCTTCACCTACCCGGGGGCCGAACGGGCCGTGCTGGAGGACCTGGACCTGACCATCCGTCCCGGTGAGCGGCTGGGCGTGGTGGGCGTCAGCGGCGCGGGCAAGACCACCTTGACGAAGCTGCTGGCCGGGCTCTACGAACCGACCTGTGGCCAGATCACCGTGGACGGCGTGGATCTGCGCACGTTCGAGGCGGACGCCTGGCGGCGCGGAATGACCGCCCTGTTCCAGGACTTCGTGCGCTACCCGCTGTCCGCACGGGACAACGTCACGCTCTCCGCGCCGGGAGACCCCGGCCGTGACGACGAGATCGCGAAGCTGGCTCAGGCCGCGGGCGCGCAGGCTGTCCTCGACAACCTGGAGTCGGGCCTGGATACCGTGCTGTGGCGGACCGGCAGCGACGGGCGCGACCTGTCCGGCGGCCAGTGGCAGAAGCTCGCGATCCTCCGGGCGCTCTACGCTGTGGCCAGGGGCCGGCGGCTGGTCGTGCTGGATGAACCCACCGCGCACGTTGACGTGCGGGCCGAGGCCGAGTTCTACGAGAAGGTGATCGGCTCGGTCGGCGACGCCTCGGTCGTGCTCATCTCCCACCGCCTCTCCACGGTGCGGCACGCAGACCGGGTCGTGCTGCTCAAGGACGGTCACATCGCCGAAGAAGGCACGCACGCGGAGCTGCTGTCCGTGAACGGGGAGTATGCCCGGCTGTTCCGGCTCCAGGCGTCGCGGTTCCAGCAAGGCGAGGCGACGGAGGGACACGCATGAGCATGCGGGACAGCGCACGGATGGTCCGGCACACGATGCGCCTCAGCGTCCGGGCCGACCGGCGGACCACCGTGACGGTCGGGGTGTTCGTGATGCTGCAGGCCGGGCTTGCGGCGGCCATCGCCTACTCCCAGCGCCTCGTCGTCGACGCAGTCGGCACCGAACCGGCCACCGGCCTGTTGGCCGCCGTGGCCATCGGCACCGTCGCCTACACACTCCAGCTGGTGGGGGCACGCGTCTCCCACAACTACCGCAACGACCTGTGCAACCGCGTCCAGATGCAGCTGGAGCAGGAGATCACCGAGGCGACAGCCCGCATACCCACCGTCGTCCACCTGGAACGGGCCGACTACCTCAACCGCGTCACCATGCTGCGCCGCGGCACGCTCGCGCTCACCAACACCGGCTGGGCCGCGGCCTACGGCCTGTCCGCCCTGACCAGCATAGTGCTGAGCTTCTGGCTGCTGGCGGGAGTCCATCCCCTGCTCGCCGTGCTGGCGGTGTGCGCCGTGCCCATCCTCCCCCTGACCGACCGGGCCAGACGGATACAACGCAAGGCGATCGACGCCACCTCCGAACCACTCCGGAAGGAGGCAGCCCTCCACGACCTGTGCCTCGACCCGGAGCCGGCCAAAGAGGTCTGGATCTCCGGAAACGGCCGGGAGCTGGACCGCCGCGCGGTCGGCCTGTGGCAGGAGGCAGCCCGCCAGGAATCACGCGCCCAGTTCCGCGGCGTGCTCGCGGAACTGGCGGGCTGGACGTTCTACTTCGCCGCGCTCGGCGGGGCGCTACTCCTGGTCGGACACCTGCTGAGCACCGGAAGCGCCACGGCGGGCGACGCCGTCCTCGTCATCTCCCTGGCCGGTCAGCTCCGCCTCCAGCAGTGGACGGCCGTCCAGGGCATCACACAGGTCGCCGACGGCGGGCGCGTCGCCGAGCACCACCGCTGGCTTCTCGACCACGCGCGGACGACGGCGCACGGCAGCCTGCCCGCCCCACGGCGCCTTCGACAGGGCATCGAGCTGCGGAACGTGTCCTTCACCTACCCCGGAACCCGCACGCCCGTACTCCAGGTGCTGAACCTCAACATTCCGGCGGGCTCCTCCCTCGGTATCGTCGGGCTGAACGGGGCCGGCAAGAGCACCCTGATCAAACTGCTCACCGGGGTACACGAGCCGACCTCAGGCAGCATCCTGGTGGACGGCACCGACCTGCGGACCCTCGATCCCGCGCAGTGGCGGGCGGTGAGCACCGGCGTCCTGCAGGACTTCGCCAAGCTCCAGGTACCCGTCCGGGAAGCCGTCGGCGTTGGCGACCTGCCCAGGATCGACGACACCCACGCCACGGCCGGGGCACTGCGGCGAGCCGGCGCCACCCACATCGTCGACCAACTGCCCCACGGCGCCGACACCCAGCTGGGCAGAGTCTTCGCAGGAGTGGAGCTGTCCCACGGCCAGTGGCAGCGCATTGCACTCGCCCGCGGCCTCATGCGCCAGACCCCACTGCTGCTGCTCTTGGACGAACCCACCGCAGCGCTCGACCCGCAGGCCGAGCACGACCTGTTCGAGCAGTTCGCCGAGCAGACGAGGGACTCCGCCGCTCGCGGCGCCGTCACCGTCCTGGTCTCGCACCGGTTCTCCACCATGCACATGGCGGAGCAGATCGTCGTCGTGTCGCAGGGCCGTATCAGTGAATACGGCACGCACGCCGAACTACTCGCGGCGGGAGGAGAGTACGCCGACCTTTACCGCACGCAGGCACACGCCTACCAATAACCCCGACATTCTGGGATCAAGAGCCGCACTGGTTTTCTCAACGGTGATCATTCCCGGTCCTGTTGTGGAGGACGGAAGTGAGGCGGGCGGTCTACTGCCCTTGAATGCGTGGTGCCGTCATGGTGGCTCGTTGGTACGTGCTGTGGACGCGCCTCGCCTGCTTCCGGCAGTCCGGGCACCGGCCCGGACGAGCCGTCGACACCGTCTCGGCCACCCAACTGCCGGACGAGTCGCACACCCGGTCCACCCGCACATCGATCCCGGAAAACAGCGCATCCTCAACCGTCGTGCTCGCCACGGCAGAGAACACCTTGCCGAAACGAATCCTCGTTCCCGCCGCTGACCTGGACATTCACGGAACTGCGGACAGAGCCGGAAACCAAGAATCCTCATCAGCCCTGGGCTGCGTCGAGGACGATGGCCAGCAGCGCGGCGGTGAGGAGTCCCAGGGTCTGCTTGGTCACGGGGTCCGTGGCCTGCTGCCAACCGGCCGAATCGGCGGCGCCGATGCGCACCGCGGCAGCGGCGGGTGACAGGCCTTAGGCGGGCCAGCACAGGCCAGGTACGAGCAATAGCACGGCGAACAGGACGCGCGAGCCCTTGCCGGCTTCAGCACCTCCCGTGGCAGAAAGAGCGGCAGGGCAGCCATGGCGAGCACCGGGTACGCGCTCGCGGCGGTCACGGGCGCAGGTGACGTCCGCTCGGCCGCCCGCCGGAGTCCGCGTTCCCCCGCCGACGGCCGGGAAGTGACCGCCAGCTCCTGGTGCCGAGGAGCGGCGGGACTGCTGCTGACCACCGTGGGCAGACGCGTACTGACCGGCGACGACGAGCACGACCCGAGTTTCGACCTGCGCGGTGTGGAGCAGGTCCTCGTATCGGGAGTTCGGCAACGACTCCCTGTGCCGCGGCACGCTGGGGCTCGTCGAAGCCCTGCACACCGCAGGCCGGCCTTCTGTTGCGGTGGGACGACCTGCTGACCAGAACACGCCACGAGGCCGACGTGGTGGCGGTGCATGCTCGATGGAAGAGTGCGCACCGGAATGCCCGGAACACCTGGTCTCCAGGTCTCATGGACGGCGCCGCAGACGCCTTGCCGGCGGCCCTGCCAGCGGCCGTGGCCGCGTGACATCAACTGCGTCCTGCTCGGGGCGGTGGCCTCGCAGCAGGTGCCCGCCGCCTGCCGGTGTGGACGCCGGGCCGCTGAATCGGCCGGACCAGCGTGTCACTCCGCCGTGCGGAAGTCGTCGAGGGTCCCCTCCAGAACGGAATGCACGGCATGCGAATGAATGCTCTCCACCGCACGCGACTCCACCCGCACGCGGCACGAACCGGGCCAGGCGGCGTCCGACCGTTCCAGCAGCGCGGAGACCACGTCGCGCACCACGTCCTCGGAGAACTGCGGCCGCGTGTGCGACCGTTGGACAAGATAGTGCTCGTCGGGGCGTTTAAGCAGCTCGTGAACCACGTGCGCGCCTTCGCACATCGCGGCGTAGCAGTCTCGCGTGGAGGGCCCGTCCTCTCCGTCGACCCACACGGTGGCGGTCGCACGCTGGGAGTGGGTGAACGGCACGACATCCCGCATGATTTGGTTGGCGGTGTTCACGCCGTGCGTCTCGGCGAGCGTCAGCGCCGTCGAGCCCCAGCTGTACGCCTGGGTGCACGGGCAGGCCGTGATGACGGTCGCCTCCAGGCCGGTGCGGGTCCGGACCTCGCCGGCCCGCATCCGCCCGTCGCCGAGCAGCATGAACCGGTCGTGGGACAGCTGTTTGGAGACCGGTGTGCGGCGCGGCACCAGCACTCGGCCCACGAGCCGCACCCTCGCCTCTTCGGTGCACTGCCTCTCGGCGACATCACGGGTCAGGGCGTCGACGAACGCGGCGAACGTCGGCCAGGGCCGGGCGGATACCTCGTACACCGACTCGATGAAGCGTGACATGTGCGCGCCGCGCCGCCCGGCGGGGAGCGTCACCGTGAGTGAAGCCGAACCCGTCACGGCACATTCGTCGGCCTCCTGGACGAAACTGCCGATCGTGACGGCGAAGTCCTGGTCGTCGATACCGGCTTGGACCGCGCGCCCACGGCGATCCGACCGTTGGTTGGCAACATCGGTCATGGAGTCCAGGAACTCCGGAGCGTCGAGCAGGTCGCTCTCGGAGATCTCCCGGTACTCACGTGCGCTCACTTGGTGGCCACCCTCTGCGTTCGTTGGCGGATCGGGATAGGGGCCCCGGCCGGACCTGCGCCGGACATACCGGCCACCAGGGCGTCGAGTTGCGGACACAGCTTCTCGAACGTAGCAGCAGCCGGTCCGTCGCTCGGCAGCAGGCAGCCGCCGGAACTCGCGGCGACGTCCTGGTACGCCGCCACCTGCCGCGCCAGCAACTCGCTGTCGACGAACCTCCCCTTGTCCTTCTCCCGCTCGTTGATCCGGGCGAGCGCGGTCTTCACCGGCACGCATGGGAAGACCGCGAGGTCAGGTGCGGGGAACCGCTCGGCGATGGCGACGAGTTCGGCCTCCCGTTCCGCCATGGCGCGGGCGAAGACGATGGCCTGGTAGACGTACCGGTCGCAGAGAACCACGGCGCCCTGTTCCAGGCGTGGCGCGATCTCGTCTTTCACCTGCTGCAACCGGTCGGCCATGACGAGCAGGCTGACCGCCAGGAAGTCGACGGACGCGCGCCGCTCTGCGTCCGGGTCGTACATGAAACGGAGCATCAGCGGATGCTTGCGCGTCATGTCGGTGGGCATCCGGGTCTCGTGGGTGACCACACCGCGCAGGCGCAGGTGCTCCCCGACGAGGCGCAGCAGCGTTGTCTTCCCGCTCCCGTCGACGCCGCAGAAGGTGACCAGCCGTCCGGGATACTCGTGCCTGTCAAGCCGCAAAGAACCTCTCCGTCCGTCCGCGTGCGGTCGGGGCCATGACCGTGTACCTAGCCCGGCCGGCCCATCCGCTTGAGCACCCAGTCGACCGCCACCACCGGCTCGTAGCCGGTGCCGCCGACCGCGTCGCGGCAGGTCGGCACCACGTCCACGAGCGTGTCCAGGTTCGGGTAGGAGAAATAGGCGAGCGAGACCCGGTCCGTTCCGGCTGCGGTACTGGGCGGGTTCACGACCCGGTGCAGTGTCGACTTCCAGCGGTCGTTCGTCCAGCGTGCCATCAGGTCCGACATGAACACCACGAAGGCGCCGGGCCGGTGGGGCACCGGCGCCCAGGTGCCGTCGGGTGCTTGGATCTCCAGTCCGCCCTCGCTTCCGTCCTGGTAGAGAAAGGTGGGCCCGGCGATGTCGGTGTGCGGCACCTGGCGCAGCTGCGTGGCCTGGGGCGGTGTCAGCTGCGGCGGGTAGTAGTTGAGCGACAGATACGAGCAGTGCGGCGTGAAACGTGACACGAACCAGTCGCTCTCGAGACCGAGCGCTCGCGCGCAGTGGCCGAGGAACTGGTACATGAGCCTTTCCACGGCGCCGAAGTAGCCCCGGGTGATGTCGTGGAAGCGCAAGGGCTCGTCCGGCCACAGGTTCGGCTTGAGCAGCGTGGCGGCACGTTCCGAGCAGCCAGCCGCCACCGCCTCCTCCGGAGCGTCGAAGCGGTTGAACTCGAAGGATTCCCACAGTTCCGGCGGCGTCACTCCGGCGGGCACCGAGTCCTCCGCCGAGCAGTAGCCGCGGTACCGCGACGGTGGGTCCGCAGCGGCCCGGAGCTTGGTCGGCAGTGGCTGGTGGAAGAAGGCACGGGTGTTCACGAGCATGCCGTCGATCATGTCCGGCGGCACGTCGTGACCGACGAGGTAGGCGACGCCGACGTTCTCGAACGCGGCCCGGATCTCGCTCTCTACCCGGGCCGCGTGGTCGTCCGTGCCGGCGCCGGACAGGTCGATCACGGGTAGCGTGAGCTGCGCCATCAGCCCACCTCTGCGGTGCCGCGGGTGGAGGGGGGACTGCCGACGGGCGCCCGGCTGACCAGGAAATCGCCGATCGCCAGGAAGTCCATGCCAGTGCGCAGATAGGTGCGGACGGCGTCGGCGGGGCTGAGCACCATGGGCTCGTCGTACGTGTTGAACGACGTGTTGAGGACCAACGGCACACCGGTCAGCCGGTGGAACTCCGTGATCAGCGCGTGATATCGGGGATTCATCTCGGCGGACACCCTCTGCAGCCTGCTCGTGCCGTCGACGTGCAGGATAGCCGGGACCATGGGGCGCTTCTCGGGCCGGACCGGAAAGGCGAACGACATGTACTGCTGGGAACGGGAGCGCCCGCTCACGTCGAACCAGTCGTCCGCGAACTCGTCGAGCACGCTCGGCGCGAAGGGGCGGAAGTACTCGCGGTGCTTGATCCGCAGATTGATCAGCTCCCGGGTGCCTGGACGGCGCGGGTCGCCGAGGATGCTGCGGTTACCCAGGGCACGCGGTCCCACCTCCGCGGCGCCCTGGAACCAGCCGCCCACGTAGCCGGCGGCCACCAGCCCGGCGACGGTGACCGCCGGTGAGGCCAGTCGCTCGAAAGTCAGCTCCGCGTCATTGAGGGCCTGGGTGATTTCCTCCTCGGAGAACGCCGGGCCAAGGTACGGGGTGGTCATCTCGTACCGCTCGGTCACCCCGCACTGCGTGTGCGCGACGTGCAGAGCCGCGCCGAGCGCGGTGCCACCGTCGTGCGCCAGCGGTTGCACGAAGATGTTCTCGAACGTCCCGGCCGCCGCGAGGCGTCCGTTGGCTATGCAGTTCAGGGCGACGCCGCCGGCCAGGCAGAGGCTCTCCGAGCCGGTCGTGGCCTTCAGGCTCTCCGCAAGCTCGACCAGCGTCGCCTCGGTCGCCGCCTGCAGCGCGGCCGCGACCTGGGCATCGCGGGTGTCCACCAGATCGCCCGGCCGATGCCGGGGGCCGAAGAACTTCTCCAGTTCCGAATAGTCCTCATCGCGGAAACGCAGCACGTCGAGGCTGACCTCGAACCGGCCGTCGGCGCGCCGGAGGAACTTGGTGAACGCCTCCGCGAACCAGCTGGGCTCGGAGAAGGCAGCCAGCGCCATCAGCTTGGGCGCGTCATACTCGCCGAGACCGACGAACTTCGAGAACTTCTCCCACAGGAACCCGAGCGAGTTCGGGTAGTGGAACTCATCGATCTTCTCGATGCGGCTGCCGACGCCGTGCGCGAGCAGCCCGGTGGAGTGCTCGCCTATGCCATCGAGGGAGATGATCGCCGCGTCCGCGAAGCCCGAGGGGTAGAAGGTACTGGCCGCGTGCGCCAGCTCGTGCGACACCCAGTGGAAGCGGTCCGCGAGGTCGAAGCCCGCCAGCTCGCCGAGGAGGTCCGGAGTCCGGCGCAGCCCCTCGAGGAAGATCTTCTCTCCCTCGGCCGTACCCCAGCTTCCGGCGGTGGCAGGCTCGTCGAGCAGCGGCTGCCGCAGTCCGGGGTCGAACGAATAGGCGACGTGGGTGACATCGCTCCACCGAACGCCTGCCGTCGCGAGACTGTAGGCGATGGCGCTCGTGGGTAAGCGGTCGACGGTGTCGACATGCGCCGGCTTCGCGTGCTTGACACGGTTGAAGCGCTCCTCCTCAGCGAAGGCACGCAGCTCTCCACCGATGACGACGCAGCAGGACGATTCGTGGTATGTGGCATTCAGACCGAGCACCACCGGTTCCGACGACACAGCGCCTCCTTAATAGGTCAACGGAAGTACCAGGCAGCGGGTCCCGCCGCCGCTCTTGAGGAACTCCGACACATCCACCACGTGGACCCGGAAGCCCCGGGACTCCAGGCTCCGGCGCAGCCCGGGCGAGCAGTAGTGCACGACGAGATCCCGGCCGACGACGACCGCGTTGACGGCGAACCCCACCGCGTCCTCGTCGGACACCGGGATCATGTCGTGCGGCAGCTTCTCGATCCGCCGCCGGCTGTCCGCGGAGAAAGCGTCCGGCACGTAGATGCCGGTACGTTCATCGAGCAGCGCCAGCGAGACGCCGATGTGGAAGAAGCGCGGATCGACCAGCTCCAGGGACGCGATCCAGTCGACCTCGGAGAACAGCTCCTTGATGTACGGAAGGGCGCCCTCGCTGGTCCGCGGGCCGTATGCGGCCACGCCGACGCCTGAGTTGATGCTGACGTCGCCGAGCCCTTCGAAGACGACGTCGTCCGGCAGGAACCGGATATCGTAGCCATGCTCCTCGAACCACCGCCGGAAGTGCCCGGCCTCGGGCTGGCGTTCGGGGTGGCGGAAACGACTGCAGATGAACATGCGGCCGTACACCGCGCCACCATCGCCGGTGAACACCATGTCAGGAAGGCCCGGCTGAGGGGCGATCACTTCCACTCGGACGCCGAGGTCCTCGAGCTTGGTACGCAGCGCCTGCCACTGCTCGTGGGCCGCGGCGCGGTCGACCCGAACGCCGAGGTCCATCCACGGGTTGATGACGTATTCGATCTCGAAGTGGTCTGGCGGGCAGAGCAGCATGGAATGAGTCATGACAGGTTCAGTGCCCTCGCTCCGTTGATGGTCAGCATGTCGGCGATCGTGTCGAGGTCGTAGAAACGCTGGGCCTCGGCCAGGAACTCGGCCTCGGCGTACATGTCGCCAGAGCTCAGAGGCAGGAAGACGTCACCGATGTTGTCCGTGCCCAAGGCGATGCGCACGCCGGATTCGAGCAGTTCGCGCACCGGCGCCAGCGCGTTGTGCAGGTAGTTGGAGACATCGGCCGCTGCGATGCTGAGCCCGGACCTGGGGCAGATGACCATCGTGACATCCGCGTCCCGCAGCATCCCCGCCACCCGGAGCCGTTCGGTGCGCGGCTTCGCGGCGAGCGTGATGCCGTGCACGAATGAAATGGGGTGGGTGTATCCGCGTTCCCGGGCGCGCAGCGCGGCTTCCGCGGCAGTCCGAGTCTCCGTCTCTTCGGGGTCCAGGTACTCGTCGACATGGACCTCGATCGGCTTGTGGACCTCCTCGGCGATGGTGAACGCGAGGTCGCAGTACTCCGCGGTGCGGTCCGGATGGTGCTGCGGGAGGCCGCTCACCATGTCGATGTCGGGATGCTCGCAGACCTTGCGGAAGGCGGTCAGCTCGCGTTCGTCATCGAGCACCGGCACCAGGTGGAGCGCGGCGAGCCGCAGGGTGAGCCGGTCGGCGAAGTCCCGTTTGAGGGCTCCGAAGATGTCCACCACGGCACTGCCGGTGGCGTCGGACGTGGTCACGCAGGTCGCGCAGCCGCGACCGCCCGCGGCGACCAGTTCCTCAAGATACGAGGCGGCTCGAGAATAGGCGGTCTCACTGTATTCGTCGGCGGTCCGCAGACGTGAGTCAAGAACGTGAATCTTATCGGTGAGCGGCAGTTCACCGAGTCTTACCGGATGGTCGAGCGAGAACTCAGCGGCGATGTCGGCTAAAAGCGGGAGTTCAACCACCCGCGCAATGTCCAGATGACTATGGGCATTTACGACACCGCCACGATACCGTACCAGATCCTCGAGTTTTGCTCGGGAAGACGGGTCCACATTGGATCCTCTCCACGGCACCGCCAGCCAGGTAGCAGCAGAGCATCGATACCGTTTGCAGACACAATGAATATGATACTTCAACTTCCACTAGCAGCCAGGAAGCCTACCTTGACATGCTGGCGCGTTGTCAATCCCCCATGACCTGTGAATACGTACTCGGAGGGCCCGGAACCCATCGCAGTGGCGAGGGGCTGGCCAGAACGCGCACTCTTGACAGGTCGAACCCATGCGTGGTGATCTCATGATGATCCACCGAACGGTTTTCTGGCTGCGACGACGCCAATTCCCTTTTCATCTCTTCCATGGAGGTCTGCCTCATGGATGCTGGAGTACGGCTGGGCGAAGATGCGATCCGGCTTGCTAAAGCTAAGACCTATGCGACGGTAGTCACTCTGATGCCCGACGGCCGCCCCCAGGCACAGCTCACTTGGGTGGACACCGACGGAGAACACATTCTGGTCAACTCGCCGGCGAGCACACAGCGGGTCCGCAACATTGCTCGCGATCCTCGCGTCTCGGTACTGCTGGTATCACCCACCGATCCAATGGACCGCGTCGAGGTCCGCGGCCGGGTGATCGAAGTGGTCCGCGGCGCGTCCGCCGCGAAGCACATCGACGAACTGTGCCATCAATACCTCGGCATTCCCTACACGGAGATCAATGACTCTGACGAGGAACGGGTTCTGCTCAAAATCGCGGCGGATCGCGTGGTCGAGCCAGGCTGAACATCATCAACATCGCGTCACATGACAATTCTGGAGGGGATGTGGAGACCACCGAGGCGGCCGCGCCGCGCCTGTACGTCGCCTATCTGGGCGGGGATCCGACACCGGGACGGCTGACCGAGGACCACGAAGTGGTGTTCGTCGTGGCATCGGATGTGAAAGCCGCGCGCAAGGCCGCTCGGCAGAAGTGGGCCGGCTTCGGCCCGGCGCACGTGGACTCGATCGTGGAGGTGTCGGTCGTCGACGGCCACGCGGTCAGCATGACTCCGACCGACACCGACCAGAGCCTGAACTTCGACCACACGTTCGAACCTGCGGACGACTGACCCGGGGAACGGGCCGACACCATCACAGCCCGCTCCCTGGCGAGGCGGAACAACGGGTGGCGTCATCGCACGCGGGCGATGACGCCACCCGCACCTCGTTGCGGCCCTCCGGCTGGACGACATCCGGGCTGGTGAGGTCGGCCGGAGTCAGTCGAGCGCCTTGACGACATCCGCGATGACGGGCGCGATGCCGGGCATCGCCCGGGCCCCTACCTCCAGGCACTCCTCGTGCACGACCTTCGCCGGGGACAGGCCGGCGGCGATGTCGGTGACGATCGAGATGCCCAGCACCTTCGCGCCGAGGTGGTGCGCGGCGATCGCCTCCAAAGTGGTGGACATGCCTACCAGGTCGGCGCCCTGCGACCGGAGCATCCGCACCTCGGCGGGTGTCTCGAAGTGCGGCCCCGGCACGGCCGAGTAGATGCCTTCGGTGAGACTCGGATCACTCGCGCGCGCCAAGTCGCGCAGTTCGGGCTGGTAGACCTCGGTGAGGTCCACGAACCTGGTGCCCCAGCGCTCCGAGAGCGGCTGTCCGGTAAGCGGTGAGGCGCCGAGCAGGTTGATGTGGTCGGCAATGAGCACCGGCTGGCCGAGTTTCAAGTCGGCGCGGATGCCGCCGGCCGAGTTGGTGATGATCACCGTGTCGCAGCCGGAAAGGACCGCCGACCGCACACCGTGCACGACCTGTTGGGCGTGGTATCCCTCGTAGAGATGGGTGCGGCCCTGCAGCACCAGCACGGAGGAATCCCCGATGCGGACCGACGCAATACGTGCCACGTGACCGGAAACCGATACGTGCGGGAAACCGCACACCTCGGCCATGGGTATATCGTGCACCACTTCGCCGAGGTAATCCACGAGCGAGGCCCATCCGGTACCGAGAACCACCACGGCCCGGTGCCGTTGATTTCCGGTCGCCTCACGGATGTAATCCGCGGCAGTCTGAGCGAGTTCGAAAGCGGTTTCATTCTCTGACATGCCGGTGATTATGACACGGGATGGATCAATTACCACAGCCGTGCAGTCCATTTTTTGCGGAAGCCTTCCCTGTTCCTTCCGCGGAGCCGCAAAGCAGTCGGCCGAACAAACGTGGAGCCCTTTGACTGACGAAAGCGGCAGTCAACGCCCCGTCCGGCACGCTCCCATACAGTCATGCGCATCAGACACACGCGGTAAACCAAATATTTCCGGCCATCGTGGCGCATGTTATGCGCCACTCACGCCATCCGCGGCGGAGAAACTCGCCATCGCCTGCAGGGACTATCCGCATGAAACATGGACAGATCTGGACACTATTCGATGTTACGTTCTGGCGCTCGGCGCGATCCATGTGCTTCCGTAGAGGTGAGTGGGAGTATTCCTTCGCCGAAGTGGCGCTCACCCCGGAAGGCCGCGTATTCGGGCAGCACGACTCTTTGCCCCACCAGCCGATACGGTGCTCCGCGCGTAGGACCCGGCTGCTTGCCGTGGCGTTGGTGAATACCATCGCCCGCTGTAAAACGCGTGATGGACAACTGGAAGGTCAGTGTGAAAGACACCGACACGATCGTAGACACCGCACGCTTCCCGCGGCTCGATCAATTCGACTTCGACAGCGACTTCAATGCCGAGCTGGACGACTTCCCCCGGGACGCCGTGCCCTCGTTCCTGAGTGTCCTGCCGGAGGACCAGTACCGGGTGGCGCTGGGTGCGGCCTGGCTCGCCTACAACGAAGGCGTCATGCTCGGCGAGCGGGACTTCGTGATCCCCGCGGCCGAGATGTTCGCCGACAACCCCGCGACCCGGGACCGTGCCGCGCAGTTCGACCGAGTGGTGGTCGAGGAGGAGTTGCACATCCTCGGCTCGATGCGTGCCTGCGAGTCGGTACGCCTCCAGCGCGGCCTTCAGGACCTGCGCTTTCCGCACTGGCACGTCGCGGACGCGCTCAACGACGTCCAGGACAGCGCCGCCCGCCGCGGCTACGGCGATCTCGCGATGCTCGCCATATGCTTCACCTTCGAGGCGACGATCAGCAGTTCGTTCCCCCACCTGTCGCGGGACCGTGTCATCCAGCCGTCGCACAGCGCATGGGTCGCGCGGCACGCCGAGGACGAGACCGAGCACACGCGCCTCTTCCTGCGCACCATGCCCGACTTCTTCTCCTCCCTGAGCTACACCGACCAGAACCGCTTCGTCGGAGCGATCAACTCCACGCTGGTGGCCATGTGCGTTCCCGGAGCCAGCATCTGGCCCACCGTCGGTGAGTACTTCGGGCTGCGCTACGAGAACGAGGTCGTCGCAGATCTCGTCGCTCCGGTCACCTCACTGGAGCGCGTACCCGTCGTCAG
Source organism: Streptomyces sp. NPDC002838 (assembly GCF_040295365.1). NCBI lineage: Bacteria > Bacillati > Actinomycetota > Actinomycetes > Kitasatosporales > Streptomycetaceae > Streptomyces > Streptomyces sp. NPDC002838. Next base: position 91,498 of record NZ_JBEOVF010000028.1, read on the forward strand.
TCTCAATCTGCACCGCGCGCTGCTGCGGCAGCCGGCGCCCGAGCCAAAGGAGTAGGGGCTGTGCTGAAGGGCCCGATACTCGCCTGTGGCTCAGTCAACGCCGACATACTCGGCGTCGTCGATGAGTTCTGCCTGCCGGGCGGAGCGGCGATCGCCGACCACGGTTGCTTCGCTCTGGGCGGCCATGCCGCGAACTTCGCCGTGACAGCGGCCCGCCTCGGCGCGCCTGTCGAGCTGTCTGCGGCGATCGGCGACGACCCCAACGGTGTGTGGGCTGCGGACATACTGGACCGCGCAGGCGTGGGACTCGACGCGGTCACCCGCTCCGCGACGCACACAGGCGTGGTGTTCGTGCCCGTGCACCGGTCGTCCGGTGAGCGCGGTCTGTACCTCATCCGCGGAGCGAACGCCGACTGGCAGCCGCCGGAGGAGGCCGTAGCGGCCCGTTGCCCGCTCGCCGTGGTGTTCGACCCCCCGGTGCACGCGACCGCCTACTTCGCGGACAAGTTCCCGGGCCGGTGGATTTTCTCACCGGGAAGCCTCGCCGAGTACGTCGATCTGTCGGCGCATCTTCCGGTGATCCGGACCTGTGCCCTCTTGGTCGTCAACGCCTTCGAGGCGGACCTGCTGGGCGCCGGCTCGAAGCCGGAGGCGGCTGCCGGTGTGCTGCACGACATGCTCGGTGTGCCGGCCGTCGTGACGGCGGGCGCCGACGGCTCCTGGCTCGCGGACGGGGAAGGCGTGGTGCACCACCAACCAGCGTTCGCGGTGGACGAGGTCGTCGACACCACCGGCGCGGGTGATTCCTACCTGGCCGGTCTGGCCTGGGCGTTGACAAACGGCGTGCCGGTCCGACCGGCCATGCGCCGGGCCTCCGCGGTCGCCGCTCTCGTCCTGCGAGCCCTTGGCGCCACCGCATCGGCACCGACCGCGGCCGAGGTGGAGCTGCTGCTGCGGACAGTGCCTGAGCGGCAGACCGCGCCGGTGCCGAACGAATCAACCCGCGCGCCGGCGTGTCCGGCAGCCCGATCACATGGTGAGGACGGATGAGCCCAGTTCCTGTCGCCCTGGTCACCGGTGCCGCCCGCGGTACCGGCGCGGCAATCGCCGAGCGGCTCGCTTCGGACGGCTTCGGCATCGCGCTGTTCGACATCGACGACGAACTCTCGGCCAAGCGGGCCGCCGATCTCTCGGCACGCTTCGGCACGGCGCACGCCTACCACGTCGATGTCCGCGATCGCGAGGCGGTCGAGGTGGCCGTCGCGAAGGTGATCGACGACCTCGGGCGTATCGACGTGCTGGTCAACAACGCGGCCGTTATCTCGTTGCGGGAGTTCGGCGCCATCAGCGACGAGGAGTGGCACCGCATGATCGACACGAATCTGACGGGGCCGTTCATCCTCACGCAGGCGGCCCTCCCACACCTGCTCGCGCAGCCGAGGTCCCGTGTCATCAACATCGCGTCGAACCTCGCCAAGCACGCGTATCCGCTGTATGCCCACTACGTCGCGGCCAAGGCGGGACTCGTGGGGCTGACCCAGACACTCGCGGTCGAGTTCGCCGGCACCGGTCTCACCGCCAACTCCGTTTGCCCGGCGATCACGGACACGCCGATGATGGACCAGGTCGTCGACGAGATCCGCTCGCGGACGCCGGAGTCCGCCCGGGAGGACATCAGGCGGAGTCTGACGGACGACATCCCTCTGGGCCGCCCCACCGCGCCGTCCGACGTGGCTGCTGCGGTCAGCTTCCTGGCCGGTGCGGACGCCGACTTCATCACCGCGCAGGCGATCAACGTCAGCGGCGGCCAGCTGCGCCTCTGAAGGGAAGACCATGACACTGCCACGGCCGTCCGGTGCCACCGCGACGATCCTTCTGGGGGACGTCCGGCTGTCGGAGTATCCGACACCCGAGGGGGCACCGATGTCCACTGTGCGGCTCATCATGCCGGAGGCCGCCGAGCACGATTGGACCGGCGCTCGGGTCAGCTGGCGGCTCTACCATGTCCTGGCCGGCGAGCTGGACTTCGTCGTCGGCACGCAGGAGATGCACGCGAGCGCCGGTGACGTCCTGTTCATACCGCCGGGCACCCGCTACCGGTACCGCAACGGGGGCGCCGGCGCGGCCGAAATCATCCTGTGCACCTCGCCCGGTTACGACCCCGCCGACGAACTCCCCACGCCGTGAATGCTCTTGCAGGAATTCCACAACTCCACCTAAACTCAACTAAGTTGAACAATATACGACAAGGGCTTCAGGTCTCCGGGAACACGGCGGCCCGGCGGGGCTGAGCACATGACAGCGGAGGGTTGATGCGCGTAGCTCTGGTCGGCACCGGATTCGGTTCGGTGCATCTCGAGTGGTTGGGCGCCTGTCCGGATCTCACCGTGGCGGCGCTGTGCTACCGGAAGAACCGCTCACGCGCCGTCGCACTCGCCGAGCGCTACGGGATCGAGTGCGTCACCGACGACGTGGCAACCCTCGTCGACCGGCGCCGGGTCGACGCTCTTGCCGTCGTCACGCCCCCGGCCAGTCATGAGGAACTGCTGACCGCCGGGCTCACCGGCGGACTCACGGTGGTCTCCGACAAACCCCTCGCGCAGGACACGGCGAGTGCGGCACGGCTCGCCGCCCTCGCCGACGCAAGGGGCCAGCGGGCACTCGTCACTTTCCAGTGGCGTCAGCACCCTGCGCTGTGTGCGCTGCGACGGGCCGTCCTCGACGGCGACCTGGGCCCGGTGTTCCGCGTCGACCTGGAGTTCCACCATGACTTCCTGGCGGGCCCGCAGACCGTGTGGCCCTGGCGTCACCGCAAGGCGTCCGCAGGCGCCGGAGCCCTCGGCGACCAGGGTGTCCACCTGTTCGACCTGCTCCGCTGGCTGCTGCCCGGTCCCTGGCGGGTGACCTCGGGCAGCGCCCGGACCATATGGCCGCAGCGCCAGCACGGAGAGGAGACCGTCCACTGCGAGACAGAGGACGTGGCGGAGGTCCGGCTGACGTCCGAGGACCGGGCGGTCGACTCCCGGATCCTGGTCTCCCGCGTCTCGGCCGGCCACCGCGCCGTGCGCGTCGCCATGCACGGCGACAGGGGGACCGCTGTCGTCGAGCTCAGCCCAGACGACGGCCAAGCGCGCTCCGTCGTGAGCCTCGCGGACACCGGCGGTGTGCGCACGAGCGACTTCCCGCCGGACGCGATGAATCCGTACCGCCTGCTCACCGGGACCACGGACGATCCCGACCTGCGTGCGGCCACCTTCGAAGACGGTCTCGCCGCTCAGCTGCTGCTGGACGAGGCGCTGAACGCCATCGCCGGGGGCGGTCGGTGAGCCGGAGCCCTATCGCACTCGGCGCGCGGCCGGTGAGACCAATTCCCTCCACCGAGCCTACCGTCGCCACACTCTAGAGAAGGACTGATTCTGTGACGGCTCCCATCCGGCTGGCGACCGCCGGTGTCGGCAACAACATATCCGCGCTGTTCCAGGGCATGGAGTTCTACCGGAAGCTCAGCGCCCAGGGCCACCCCGAGAACGGCTTCCCAGGCGTCAAGAACGCCCGCATCGGCGGCATCGGCGTTAGCGATCTGGAGTTCGTCGCCGCGTTCGACCTGCACGAGAACAAGGTCGGCCACCCCTTCCACGAGGCAGTGCTGGCCGAGCCGAACAACTACCCGTTACTCGACGTCCCGTTGCCCGAGTGCCCCTTCACCGTACAGCCGGGTCTCACGCCGGACGACGCGGACCCCAGTTCAGTCGGGTTCAAGCGGGTCACCGAAGTACTGGCCGAGTCGGGGGCCGAAGTGCTCCTCTACTCGCTTCCGACCGGCCTGCAATGGGCCGCAGAGGCCTACGCGCTGGCGGCCCTCGAGGCGGGCGTCGCCTTCGTCAACTGCACGCCCGAGGTGGCGGCCCGCTCGGAGAACCTGATGTCCCGCTTCGAGGCCGCGGGCATACCGCTCGTCGGCGACGACCTCGCCAGCCATCTGGGCGCCTCGGTGGTGCACCGCGCGCTGCTGGGACTGCTGAGCGAGCGCGGCCTCACGCTGACCAGCTCCTACCAGCTCAATCTCGGCGGTAATGAGGACTTCCGGAACCTGCGCGACCAGGGGGCCAGCAAGCGCCAGTCGAAGATCAACGCGCTGGCCCAGGAGGGCGTGGACACCTCCAGTGTTGAGATCATCCCCTCGGCCGGCTTCGTGTCGCATCTGCGCGACAACAAGGTGGCCATGCTCAACATCGAGGGGCAGGGCTGGGCCGGTACGCCGGTCTCCATCGACCTCAAGCTGAAAGTACAGGACTCCAGCAATGCGGCCGGGGTCATCATCGACTTGGTCCGGATCGCCGCAGTGGCCCGGCGAGCCGGCGCCGCCGGCTTTCCGGCCGCCGCTGTCCGCGCGCTGAAGTCACCGTACGGCGGACACCCGAAGTACACGGGCGCCGACGTCGCACACTCCTTGCGCGCCCTCGAAGAGGCCGTGGCACGGCAGGCGGACACACCGCACCCCGGCGTACCGGAGAAGGGCTAGGCCCGGGATGGGATCGGACAGCCGGAGGTTGGCATGCTGCTGAGCGTTCTCGCGTACGACGGTGTCGACGACCTCGATCTCTTCGGCGCGTACTCGGTGCTGTGCAAGGGCGCGGACGCTGCCGCCGGGCGTGCTCCGGCGGTCTCGGTCCGGATCACCGCGGCGGACCGTGCGGTGACCACCTCCGCCGGCGTCCGGATCACTGCCGAGGACGATCTCGCCACGCTGGTGTCGTCGGACGCGGCAGTCGTGCCGGGGGGCCGCGGTGCCGTGGCGGCCGCGGGCACAGAGCAGGTCCTCGCCGCGCTGCGCGATGCCCACGCGCGGGGATGCCGTCTGTACGCGGTGTGCTCCGGGACGCTCCTCATCGCGGCCGCCGGTCTCGCCAAGGAGCGGGCGCTGGCGGTGCACCACGCGAAGGCCGATCAACTCCGCGCCGCGGGGGCACGCGAGGTGTCCGCGGGACTGGTGCGGTCGGACGGCATCTGCTCGGTGGGCGGCGACCGCTCGCCGTCGGTCAAGTCGGTCGACGCGGCCTTCGCCGTGCTCGCGGATCTGCTGCCGGACACCGTGCACGCGGTGTGCAGCCGGATGGAGCTGATACCCGGCCGCCGGGCCACGGCAAGGCTCGTCCCGTGACAGGCCGGCGCCGGATCCTGATCACCGGCGCGTCGCGGGGTATCGGCCGGGCGACCGCGAAGGCGCTGGCCGCCCGCGGGTTCGATCTCGCGCTGTGGGCGCGGACCGAGCGGGATCTGGCCGACACCGCGCGCGAACTGGCCGCCGGCGGCACGAACGTCCGTACCGCCGTGGTGGATGTGGGCGACGCCGACGCGGTGCGGCGGGCGGCCGCAGCGTCCTGCGCGGATCCCGGCGGGCTCGCGGGGCTGGTACTGAACGCAGGCGCGGGCGTATGGACACCGCTGTCGGACCTGGGCCCGATCGAATGGCATCGAACCATCCGTACGAACCTGGACGGCGCCTTCCACGCTCTGACCGCGGCGATGCCCTCCCTCATCGCCGGACGGGGACTGATCGTTGGGCTCCTGTCCGACTCCGTACTCCACCCCTTCCCGGAACGCGCCGCCTACAGCGCGGCGAAGTCCGGCATGCGCGCCCTGCTCGAAGTGGCCCGCCGCGAACTGCGCCAGAACGGCGTCCGGGTGAGCCTGGTACTACCCAGCCGGGTGGATACCTCCTTCCAGGGCGCCCACCGCGAGGCCGGCCCCGGTACCCGTCCGGGCGCGCTGTCCGCGGCCGATGTCGCACAGGTCGTTGCCGCGCTGTACGAAACACCGGCCCACGTGGAGATCCGCGAGACCCACGTCGCGGCGACGACCTCCACGTTCGGCCCCTTTCCCGAACGGAGTGAGTAGTGAGCAACATCGCACAGTCGGTCGTACCGTCAGGCCATTCGAAGCCGATCGGGCGGTACTCGCCGGGCCTGTCCTGCCGGATGACCGGCTCCTCCCGCATGGTGTTCGTCTCGGGGCAGGTGGCCACCGACGCGCAGGGCACCGTGCTGTCGCCCGGCGATGCCGGCGGGCAGGCGGAGGCCGTCTTCGACAACATCCGAACGGTGCTTCAAGCAGCCGACGCGAGCCTTTCCGATCTGGTGAGCGTGCAGATCTTCCTGGCCGACGTGGTACGCGACTTCCCCGCGGTGTCCGCAGTGCGCAACCGGGTTCTCGGCGAGCCGGCACCGGCCAGCGTGCTCGTTGAGGTCTCCCGGCTCGCCGAGGACGGCTGCCTCGTAGAGATCAGCGGCGTCGCCATCGTCGACGACAGGCCCGGAGCGGCCCGGTGAGCGGCGCCACGGCAGACGGCGTCCGGTCACCGGGCCCGCCGGTGACCGCCGCGGCCGCGGGCAGTGCCGGCTTGAGCATGCGTTCCAGTGCGGACGGCTGGCGCGGCGTCATCGGTGAGGAATTTCGTCCTTCGTACGTCGGAGAGCTCGCCCGAGCGGTGGTCGACACAGTCCGTGCAAGCGGCCCGTGCGACAGGGTGCTCGTCACGTACGACGGGCGGCGCGACGGCGAGGCGGCTGCCCGGCACGTGGTGGCCCACTGCCTCGACGCCGGTCTGCGGGTGCGTCTGGTTCCGCACCTGCCCACGCCGTCGGCCTCACGGGCGGTGGCTGGCGGAACCGTCGACCTGGCGCTGCTCGTCACGGCGAGCCACAATCCGCCTGCCTACAACGGCCTGAAGGTGAAGGTGTCACCGGGCGGCTCGCTTTCCCGCGCGGCCGAGCGGGCCGTCGAGGCACGGTACGCGGATCAGGTAGGCCGGAGCGGGCCCCGTGGCCTTCCCTCCGCCGCCTGGGTGGACGAGGAGGACGCCACGGGTTGGATCGACGAGCACATCGACCACGTGTGGCGGGTCGGGGCGCCCGCTGTCCGGCCGGCCCGGGTGGTGGTGGACGGCCTGGGCGGCATCGCCGGAGAGCCGGTGGCCGCGCTGTGCACACGGCTCGGCTGGACGGTGCACCGGATCGGCTGCGCGGTCGACGAGGACTTCGGCGGCCTCGTCCCCGACCCGTCGATGCCGCAGGCACGCCAGCGTGCGGCACACCGGGTCCAGGAGGTTGGCGCCGATTTGGGCATCGTGCTCGACGGCGACGGTGACCGGGTCTATCTGCTCGACCGCACCGGCGACACCGTTCACCCGCACGAACTGTTCGGCATGCTGCTGGAGCACCGGGGGAGAACGGGCCGTGGCCACCCGGGAAGGCCGGTCGCGGTGACGGTGTCCGCCGGCACCGCCGCACGCCACGGCGCGGACCGCCTCGGCAAGCCGGTGCGCGAGTGCCCGGTCGGCTTCAAGCACCTCTCACCACTGCTTGCGGGCGGGGAGATCGACGCGGCCTGCGGAGCAGTCGGCGACATGGCGTTCGCCGAATTCGGCATCGACCGCGATCCGCTGTCCATCCTCGTGCTCCTGGCGGATCTGCTCGCCCGGTCCGGTGCGGCACTCCACGAACTCACCGCCGACGTGCGGCGAGCGGTCGGCCCACTGGAGTGGGTCGAGACGCGGATCGGCATGCCCGCCGCCCCGGAGCTGCTGATCGCTACGGGGGCGTCCGCCGTGGCCGCGCTCGGTATTGGCGACGTCATGCGGACAACCGCCGTCGACGGCATCAAGCTGTGGGTGGCGGACGGCCAGTGGCTGCTGCTGCGACCGTCGACGACCGAGCCCTTCGTGCGGGTGTACGGCGAGTTGCTCGGGCAGCGCATCGGCGCCGCAGATGTGCACGGGGCCGTCGCCCGGGCCCTCGACGAGTCGGTCGCGGCGGTGCTGGGCACCGGGGACGATACCGGGCTAGGGGGTACGCCCCGGTGACCGCTCACCCGTGGGAGCTGGTGCTCGTCCGCCACGGCCAGACCCCCTGCACGCTCGCCGGCCGCTTCTGCGGTGCGCACGACCCCGCCCTCACAGAGGTCGGCCAACACATGGCCGAACGGCTCGCGACGCACCCCGCGGTGCGCAAGGCGGACCGGGTCGTAACGAGCCCCATGACCCGCGCGGTGGCCACAGCGGGCCTCGCGCTCGCGGGCTCGGGCCGGAACCCTGCCGTGGACGACCGGCTGCGCGAGCTGTCGTTCGGCGGCTGGGAGAACCGGCTGCCCCGTGAGGTCGGCGAGGCGGAGGGGGACGCGCTGGCGCGCTGGCGCGGCGATCCCGCTCTCCACGCCCCGCCTAACGGGGAGTCGGGGCTGCAGGTGATGGCGCGAGCTGTCGCTTGCGTACGTGAGGTCATGGGCACGGCCGGCTCGGTCGTTCTCGTCTCCCACAAGGCCCCGATCCGGCTCGTCCTGGCGTACTTCCTGGGCATCCCGCCCGCTCGGTACCGTGACATCGGCGCGGTACCGGTGGGGTCCGTCTCCCGGCTGCGGCTGACGCGGGACCGGGCGGAGGTGCTGTCGCTCGGCGACGTGTCGCATCTGCCGGAGGACTGGCGCCTCGACCCAGACCGGGCGTGCCCCCTGCCGGAGGGCGGTCTGCTGCCCACCGGGGGCCGCGGCGACGGCTCGGCAGGTGTCACGGAGTGAGAGCCGCGGGGCCGCCGGCGCTGTGGAACGCGTCCAGGCGGCCAACGGACGACAGGGGAAGGTGGCTGTGCGAGACGGCATGAATCGACAGGCGTTCCAAGTCCTTCAGGAAACCTGATATCTCGTCCCGGGACAGGAACTCCAGCCCCGCTCTTAGGGCGACCGTCATTGTTCCGGGTCCGCTCTCCCACACGCTCAAGAACAGCTTCATGTCCTCGTGCCGCAGCCTGCGCTTGAACTCCAGTCGCGTGCCCGCGGCCAGTCGGTGCAGCTGGCCGGTGCCGGCCTCCGGGCCGGGGGCCGCGCCCTCGCGCGGCGGCTGCTCCTGCGCCTGCGGCAAGGAGATGTTGACGGCACAGGCCAGGTCGGCGGCTCTGCCCGTCCGCTCCCGGAAGCGTTCCAGCGTCCGGGCGAGGTCATCTGGGTCGTACTGGCCACAGAGCCCTGCGAGCAGGACGGTCTGCGAGGTCCGGTCGACGATCTCGGAGATGGTCAGGTCCGCCACGCGCACGCAACTGGGGAAGTCCTGCACGACCGTTCCGGACAGAGGTGTGGAGTTCTTGTCGAAGCGGTTGTGGGAGAACAGCAGGAGTCCGACCTCGGAGGTGCCCGACTTGATGCCGAGGAGCGCTGACGCCAGCGCCACGACCACCGACCACGTGGTCGCCCCGCAATGGGCGGCGATGCGGCCGACCGCCTCGTGGAGCGCCCGCGAGTGCATGAAGATCTCTTCGTGATCGGCGTTCGCCTCCCCGCTGCGGGGGCGCAGCAGAGCGGGAGGGAATCTCTCGATCTGTTTCTCCCAGTGCTTGACGGCCCTGAGGGATCTGCGCCTGCCCTGTTCCCCGGCCTCAAGGGCAGCCCTGTCCAACGGCTGCAGGATGTCCTGCGACGGCATCCAGTCCGCCGTGCCCGCCGCGAGCATCTCCGTCAGCTCCTGCGCGATCGTGTCGGCACTGTGGCGGTCGGCGGCCATGTGGAACAGCACCATGACGGCGTATCGGGGAACGCCCGCGTCGGTCACGATGCCGAAGCGGCAGGAGAGCTCCGGAAGGGTGAATGGCAAGGCGGTCAGCCGCTCGGTGAGCCGGGCGGCTGCGTCGCGGAGGCATTCTTCCCCGACCTCGGCCACTTCCACGCGAAGGGTCCCCTCGGCGACGACCACCTGCCGGGGAACGTTCCGTTCATCGGAGCAGAATCGGGTACGCAGCGTCTCGTGCCGCTCGACGAGCCTCGTCAGGGCGGCCATCACCGCATCCAAGCGGCATTCGGGCACTGCGACCAGGCGCTGAAGGTTCAGGTGGTTAAAGTGTGGGGCCTGCGACGCGACGGCCTTCCATATCCACTTCTGGCCCCAGGTCAAAGCGGAGGAACCGGAGCGCTCCCCGTGGAACGTCAGCGTGCGGAACGAGCCGGTCGAGTCCCCGCGCATCCCGGCCGCGCTCTCAGACATGGCGGTAGACGCCGAACGGGAGGTCACTGTCGTGGATGACGGCCTGGACCGGTGAGGGCTTGCCGAAGAAGTCGTCGCAGGCGGTCTTGACCCCGGGCAGGCCATTCCAGGCCTTCGGGTTGGCTTCCAGATCCGCGTAGTCGTCGATGATGAGTACGGCGCCCGGGCTGAGCCGCGGTACGCAGTGCTCCAGGCTGGTGACTATCGACTCGTAGAAGTCGCCATCCAGGTAGCCGAACGCGATGGAGTCCGGCAGAGAATACGGCAGGGTTTCTTCGAACCACCCTTCATGGATGGCCGGGTGCCTCTTCCCCCAGCGGGCGTGCGTGTCGAGTACGTCGTCCGGAGATGCCCGTAACTCTCCTTCGACCACATGGTCCGAGTCGTGTGCGCCGGGGCTCGGCATTCCCTGGAAGGAATCGTAGACATGGATCTCCCGGGACAGGTCGCCGAGACTGTCCAGCACTGAGCGGGTCCAGACCGCCATCGCTCCTCTGTGGCAGCCAAGTTCGACGAATGTCCCGGGCACGCCGGACTCCGAAACCTCCTGGATGTACGGAGTAATGCAGTTGATGCGCTCCTCGGAAATCGTCAGACCGTGGTCAGCGAGCAGCTCTCGGCTCAATTCCCGAAGCGAAGAATCCATGAGGTCTCCAGTCCCGTTGCTCTGCGGTCCGTCCCAGACCTACCCGGTCTCGCCGACCACGATCGGTCCATGATGAGGCGGTCCTCGAACCGACCCGATGCTAGCGTCGTCCAGACCTTCGTCAAGGGGCTGAACGAAGGTCTTGACGAACTATCGGGTGCATGCCAACGTTGATCCATGTGCTGTCAAGCACCTTGTATCGAGCACCAGTTGAGCGCTTGGCGGCGTAGCCAAGGAGAGCCCATCAGTGCCAGAGGTAGCCGAACCCGAAGCGCCGGAGGACCGGGGCATCGAGATGCGTCTTCGCGCACTCGTCCTGGAGGATTCAAAGACAGGTCAGTTGCGGGATACCCTGACCTTCGACACTGATCTGTGGAATTCCGGAATGGATTCCATGGCCAGCGTCCGGCTCCTGGTCGCGATCGAGGAGGAATTCGGGATCGAATTTCCCGATGAATTGCTCACCCGGTCCACGTTCACCAGCATCACCACTATGGCGTCGGCCGTCCGTTCCCTGCGGACGTGAGTCACCCGCTCTCCGTGTCGGCCCGGTGAACGCACGGACAGCCTCTCCCGGAGGGACAGCGCAGTGAACTTGTACACGGAGAGCACCACGGACGATCCGTTCCCGTCGGCACCGGACGGGGGCGACGCCCCGTGGTCGGTCCTGTTGTCCACGGGAAGCGACGAGCGCATCTTCACCGGCCTGCGCCATGGTCTGACCCGCCTAGCCGCCGCACACCGGCCGATGCGGCTGTTCGCTCCGCCTGTAATCTCCGAGGACATCGTGTCGCGCGCGGGCTACACCGAGTCGTTTCCTCATCTGCTCGGCAAGGTGTACGCACGGAGCGACTCCGCGGCCGGCCGGGACGGCCGGGGCGAGGAACCCACGGGCCTGACGCTGACGCCCGCCGTGTGCCATCACGTCTACCCACTGTTGTCCGGTCACCGCATCGACGAACCGCGGTTCTTCATGGCCGAGGGCGACTGTTACCGGCATGAGGCGACCGCGGAGCCCGGTCGCCTGCGCAGCTTCAGAATGCTCGAGGTCGTCATGGTCGGCCCGCCCGCGCAGTGCCGTTCCTGGCGTGATGCCATGCTTGGTCGGGCGCGTGACTGGCTGACGGCTCTCGGCCTCGACCACACGGCGGAGGTCGCGAACGATCCGTTCTTTGGACGGGCGGGCATCCTCCTCGGCCGTGCTCAGCTGGAGGAAGAGCTGAAGTGGGAGCTGCGGGCCGAGGTGGACCGCGACGTGCGGCAGGCAGTGGCATCGTTCAACTACCACAAGGACCACTTCGGTGAGGCGTTCTCCCTCGTCGGCCCCGCCGACGAACGGGCACACAGCTCCTGCGCGGCGTTCGGACTCGACCGGCTGGCCCTGGCACTGACGCTCCGGCACGGAACGAACATGGACGACTGGCCGGCGGACGTCAGGTGCCTGCTGGACCCGTCGTGACGCCCCCTCCCCCGGCTACCCGGCCGGGCCGGTGCGACTCGGGAACTTCGACGAAGGTAGTCACTCGGATGAAGGTCGAAGACAAGCTGCTGCTCTGGCTGGCACGCCTGGATCCGGACGAGGATCGGATCCGGGCGTGCAGAAAGCTTCTCGGCGAACATGCCGTGGATTTCGACTGGGGACACTTCCTCGACCAGGCTGCCCGGCACCGGGTTCTGCCGCTCATCGCTCGCAACCTTCTGCGCCACCATCTTCACCTTGGTGACCGGGGATTGGCCCTGGTCCCCTACCAATGGCTCTTCGAGAGCGCCTACTACGGCAACCGGAGCCGCAACCGCGGTCTCGCTGACGCTTTCGGCACGGTGATCCGTGAACTCACCTCCGCCGGAATCCGTTACGCAGTCCGTAAGGGCCCGGTCGTCATCGAGCGCTTGTACCGTGATCCGGGACTGCGGCGCATGTCCGACCTCGACCTCCTCGTCGAGCGCGAGGCCGCGCCGGAGATCGGGTCCCTCCTCAAGAGCCTCGGCTACTCCCAGGGACGGGTGTCGGAGAACGGGCAGGCCGTGGAGGAGTACAGCCGGACGGCGCGGATCTTCTGGCGCATGAACGTGAATAACGAGCTGCCGTACGTGAAGATGGCGAACGTCGACCACATCCAGGCGTTCCACGTAGATCTCTGCCTGAACATATTCCAGCCGCTCTCCGAGAGCTCGGTGGAGGTCGCGGATCTGCTGGACCGCAGAATCGGCACGGTCGTGTGTGGCGAGAACAGCTACGCGCTGGCCCTGGAGGACCAGTTCATCGATCTGTGCGCCCATCTCCACAAGGAGGCCACGACCCTTTTCTACATCGAGGAGGGGACCGACCTTCATGTCGTCAAGTTCCTCGACGTCGCCCTGAGCTACGCGGATATACAGGACCGAGGGGCGTGGCCATCGGTGTGTCGGCGAGTGGGTGATTACCACGCCGAGCGCAGCGTCTACTACGCGCTGCACCATGCCTCGCTGCTCTACCCGGACCTGGCCCCCCATGCCGGGTTCGACGAGTTGCGTCCAGCCGACTGCCGCTATCTCGACGAGTTCGGAGAACTGGACGGCAAGCCCCAGAAGTGGAGCAGTTCCTTCCTCGATCGGCTCTTCGACGCAGGTCGCAGGCTGGACGCCCGGGACGTTACCTCGATCCCCCGACTGTGATCGGCGATCCGGCCCCGTACAGCGTTCGTCATGATCAAGGACGCCACGACGTTGCAGAGAACGAAGGCGTGATGTCATGGCTCAGGCTCCGGTCATCGAGGCGCACGCTCTGCCCCGGGCCCCCGCACGACCGCGCGCCGTCCGGGCCTCGGCGGTGCTCTGCGCTCCCAGAAGCGCAACGCGCACAATCGGGGCGGTGTTCGGGCAGCGGACCCGGCTGTGCTGGGACCTGCCGGTGCGGGAGCCCTTCACCGTCCTCGGCGGCATCCAGGGCGTCGGGGAGGGCGAACACCGCGCCCGTCTCATGGAGTTCGACGCGCTGCTGGAGTCACCCTCCTTCCGGGACACCCGCGTGCGTCGCCCCTGCCTCGGCCGGCGCGTCCGCTGCGATCCGGCCTCCGACCTGCCGCACGACCCACCAGTGGTGTTTCTCGACGAACCGACCATCGGCATGGACGTGGTGGCGCGGCTCGCCGGACGCGGTCTGATGAGTCACGGTCGGATCGTGCTGGAGGGCTCGCTGGACGAGATACGGCGCCGGTTCGGCGGTGCCTGGCAGGTGCGGGTCACCCTCACCGAACCCGGCCTGCCCGTCGCGCCCCTGCCCGGCACAGGTCTGCTGCTCCGCAAGGGGCCCCGGCTGGTCTACCTCCAGGGCGCCGAACCGGCCGAGCCTGCGCTGCGGAGCGGCTGATCGATGACCACCGTGACCAGCGCGGCACGCGTCGCCCGTATCACCCCCCTCGGCGAACTGCTCGCCCCGCCCCGTATCACCGCCGGCCTGCTGCGCCTGGCCGTGCAACTCGTGCTGGTGGTCGCCCTGTGGCGGGGGCTGTACAGCCACACCAGCTCCGGAACCAGCGCAGGACTGACCCGCGAACAGGCGGTGACCTACGCCGTCCTGGCCGTTCTGGCCTCCCGGCTCCGGAGCCTCGACCGCTCCGCCGGCCGGGACACTGTCCTCCAGCACATACATTTCGGGTCGATCGTCTACTGGTTCCTCCGCCCGCTCTCGCCACGCCGCTACTACGCGCTGCGCGCCCTCGGCGACCAGCTCTACGGGCTGCTGTGGCTGCTGGCCGGCTACGCGATCTCCTGCGCCGCCGGGGTGGTGGAGCCCCCGGCCTCGGCCGCCGTCGCCGCCGTGTCGGCGCTGAGCCTGCTGCTCGGGCAGTGGGTGCTGTACTACTTGATGCTGATGATCGACCTGCTCTGCTTCTGGACGGTGCGCAACCAGGCGGCCCTGCTCATCCTGACTTTCGCCCAGAACCTCCTCTCGGGCATGTACGCGCCGCTGTGGTTCTTTCCCGACTGGTTCATCACGATGAGCGCGTTCCTGCCCTTCCAGGCCACCCTCGCCGTGCCGCTCTCCCTGCACGTGGGCCGGCTACCGATGTCCGACGCCTTTCCCCAGCTCGCCCTCCAGGCGGGGTGGGTGGTCCTGCTCGCCGTACTGGCCCGGCTGCTCTGGCACCGCGCCGCGCGGCGAGTCGTCTCGCAGGGAGGCTGACCGTGCCGAGAAGGGTCGTACCGGCCGTCGCGGTGGCCTGGCAGATCACCAAGCTCAACTTCCGTGCGCAGATGGAGTATCGCGTCGAATTCCTGATGAAGGTGGCGGTCGGCGCGGTCTGGCAGATCTCGGTGGTTGTCTTCGCCACCGTGCTGCTCAACCGGTTCTCCGGGATGGGCGGCTGGTCCGCCGCGGACGCGCTGTTGATCGCCGCCATGCGGATGCTCGCGCACGGGCTGTTCGTGCTGTTCTTCGGCCGAGTCCACTATCTCGCGATGCTGGTCCAGGAGGGGCTGATCGACGCGTGTCTGCTGCGTCCCATGCCCGTCTACCGCCAGATGCAGCTGAGCTTTTTCCCCACCAACGCCATCGGCGATCTCCTCGTCGCCGTGAGCCTGTTCGCCGGGGCGCTGGCGCGTAGTTCGCTGGAGTGGACGCCGGTCCGGATCGCGTTCCTGGCGGCGGCCGTCCTGGGCGGAATGCTGCTGGAGGCGGCCCTGTTCACGGCGCTGTCGAGCGCGGCACTGCACTTCCCCGCCACCAGCCACTGGAGCAACTGGCTGGAGGAGCTGATGGGGACCTTCGGCAGTTACCCGCTCAACGTCCTGCCGAAGGCCGTCTCGGGCGCCTTGACCTACGTCCTCCCTCTGGCGTTCATCGCCTACTTCCCCGCCGGAGTGCTCACCGGTCACGGTTCGGCGCTGGGCGTGCCGGTGTGGGTCGCCGCCTCCTCCCCCTTCTTCGGCATGGCCTCCTTCGTGGGCGCCCGTCTGCTGTTCAACCGGAGCCTTCGCCACTACACCGGCGTCAACGGCTGAAGGCACCGGGCCGGCCTTCGAACTGCCGTCGCCGGCGCCCGTCGTACGAACGCGTCAGTACGTTCCGTTCCGCACAAGCCCTGCCGCATACCGGCCTGCCCTGGCCGAGATCGCCATGATGGTGAGCGTGGGGTTCTGCCACGCGGCGGAGGGGAAACAGGCGCCGTCAGTGACGAAGACGTTCGGGCAGTCCCAGCAGCGGTTGTGGGGATCGACCACGGATGTGTCAGCGCTGGAGCCCATCCGGGCGCAGCCGAGATCGTGCACGTTCAACCCGGGCACGGTGAGCGCCTCCGACATGGCAGTAATACGCAGCCCCGCGATGGCGGCGGCCTCTTCGATTCTGCGTCGCATCGCAGCGTACAGATGCTGCTCGTGGGACCCGTACGCGCACTCGATGACCGGCATCGGAACGCCCCACTGGTCCCGCCGATCGCTCAACCTGACCCGGTTGTGCCTGTATGGCAGCATTTCCCCTTGGGCGTCGATGCTGCCCAGAGTGAGCCCCTGCGAGGTGAGCCGCTGCAGGTTCACCCACATCCCGAAGGGGCGCACGTCACCGTGATCTCCGGGTCGCGGCGGCACGACCAGGCCGCGCTGGCGGGGTGACCACTCGTAGCCGACGGCGTGCGAGTAGCCGTCGAGTACGCCTGTGGCCGACACCACGGGGTGGTCCATCAGTCCGCAGCCCAGCCAGCCACTGGAGTTGCCGAGCCCGAAGGGGTGGCGCGGGCCCCGCGAGTTGAGCATGAGCCGCGCCGTCTCGATGGTGCCGCCGCACAGGAAGACCACGCGGCCTGTCGCATGGTGCCGGGTTCCCTCCGTCGTGTCGACATAGCAAACGCCTGTCGCCCGGCCCGTCTCCGGGTCCACGGTCACCTCGGTCACGAAGGCGTTCGGCCGCAGCAGCAACCGGCCCGTCCGCTCGGCCGCCGCGAGGGCCGCGGCCTGCATCGTGAACCCCGGCCACTTGTCTCCCCCGCTCTCCGGCGGGATGTACCGGACCGGGACGGGGCGAGCGCCCGTGCGTGCGTAAGCCGTCTGGAAGTCTCGTTCGGCCGGCGTGAGCGGGTGCGGTGCGTGCTGGTAGACGCTGTCGGGGAGCTGCGGGATTTCTTCGGCGCTGCCCCGTAATCCCATGAGTTCCTCGACGGCGCTGTACGCGTCCGCCAGTTCCTCGTATCGCACCGGCCAGGACAGAGCGCAGTCATCAAGGTCGGGCGCGTCGAGTTCCCCGGGCGATAGTCGCAGCGCCGTGCCGCCCCAGGTCAGCGAACGTCCGCCGACCTGCATGCCTCGGATCCAGTAGTACGGCATGTCCGCCGGCGTCTGGTAGGGGTGCTGCGCGTCGTCGACGAAGAGGTGCGGGCCGCGGGGGACGAAGCCGGGGTGCCGTCGCTGGACGTGCCGGCTCGTCCACAGCCGCTCGGCGTCGTTCCCGGAACGGGCGAAGGCACTGCCGTCGAGCTGTGCGGTGAATCCGCCGTACTGGCTCGTGTCAGCGTTGGCGTTCGGACCGCGGACCTGGGGCGATCGGTCGGGAACCTCGTCGGCGGTCCGCGGCGGACCGGCCTCCAGGACGAGCGTGCGCAAGCCTGCCTCGGTCAGCTCCTTCGCCGCCCACGACCCCGCAAAGCCGGAGCCGACGACGACAGCATCGTATCCGACGTCGGCGCCACGGTCCGTCGTCACTGCTGCACCTCCGTGATCACTGTTCTCATGTGTCTGAAGTGGACAGCACATGACGTCCCCGAAGAAGGACGGCATCGCGGTCCGCCGCTTGTTTCGTTTGGCAGCCCTAGAGGGGGGTGGCGGATTCACGGCTGGCCGATTCCACCGCGCACAGGCTTGCCGCCTCCCGTTGCACCTTCTCGATCGCTTCGGGCAGCGCGTCGAAGGCTTGGTCGGGCGCGAGCAGCACCGGGTGGTGAAGCGTCAGCACCTCCAGGTGCGCCCGCTCCGTCTCGGGCAGGCCGCCAGCCGGCCCGTCCAGGCGGCCCGGATCGCGGCCTTCGAGGAGGAACCGCCGCTTCGTGCGCGGCCGGTAGAGCGGGTGCCGGTACATCGGGGGGTAGGGAGCTTGGAAGGGAAGACCGGTCTCGGCCGTCAGCGCGCGGGACACTGTCGTGGCTGTGACTCCGCCGAACGCCTCCCGGTCGATGCGTACGGCGTATTGGTAGTAGGTCCGCTCGGTCACGGATGGCAGTGCCCGCACGGGCGTCACGCCGGGCAGCTCTTCGAGGAGCTTGTCGACGACGGCCGCGTTCTCGGCGCGGCGCCGGTTCTGCTCGGGCAGGGCCTCCAACTGGGCGTCCAGCACCGCGGCGCAGAGTTCGGACATGCAGTAGTTGGTGCCTGCCACCGAGCAGTCGGCGACGAGCTCCGACTCGCCTTCGACAGGGTGGGGCGCGAATCGGCGGCCGTCCGAACGGAGCTGGGTGAGCCGGTCGGCGAGGGCGCCGTCCTGGCAGACGACGGCACCGCCCTCGCCCGAAGTCAGCAGCTTCCTTTCCTGCATGCTGAACGTGCCGGCGGCGCCCCACGTGCCCACCCGGCGTCCCCGCCAGGACGCTCCGTGGGCGTGGGAGCAGTCCTCGACGACAGGAATCCCGTGACGCTCACCGATCGCCAGGATCGCGTCGAGGTCGGCCACCGAACTGAAGAGGTGGACCACCACGATCGCCCGGGTGCGTTCGGTGATCGCCCTCTCGATCGCTGCCGGGGACGCGCACAGGGTGGCGGGATCGATGTCCACCATGACCGGGGTCGCGTTCACGGCGAGGACGGTCGACGCGTTCGCCACCCACGTCAGCCCCGGGACGATGACCTCGTCCCCGGCGCCGACATCGAGTGCTTCCAGGGCGATGACCAGAGCTGATGTCCCGTTCGTGGTGGGCACACAGTGGGGTGCCCCCATGAAGTCGGCGAAGCGGGCGGCGAACCGCTCCTCGGCCGATGGACGCCCCTGCCAGGCACCCGGCAAAGACCAGCGGCCGGATTCGAGGACGGCCTGCAGGTTGCGCAGTGCGTTCTGCGCGGGGCGAGGCCAGGCCGGAAGGGCGAAGTCTCCCACCGGCTGCCCTCCTTGGATGGCCAGCTTTGCCATAGCGACGTCCCTCCGGGAACGATGTACACGCGTTTTCCGACATGGTCGAGGGCTGGGTCGGTAGAGGTCGGGGCGAGGGCTGGGGCCCCGTGCGGAGCCAGGCCGCGCGGCGGCGTCGGGGGCGCACGCGTGGCTCCGGCCTGCTCGCGCTGCCACCGCGCCGGTGAAGCCGGCATCGCCCGCGCGGGCCGCGGGAGGAACGCAGCACGCTCCGCGTCACCCCACTCTTCGAGGCCGTCTGCCCCGGCTGCCACGACCTGGTGAGCCGAAGGTGAAGCGGCTCATGGGGTGATGCGCGACTCTCGAGCGAACCGCTCGCGGACACCGGACAGAAAGTCCTCGATCATGTCAGGTGACAGCAGGTTTGTCTCAAGTTTGAGCGCCGCTCCTCCCGTGCGCAGACACGGGTCGATCGCAAGGCCCATAAAAGGCCGGGCGGCACGTCGGATCGGCTCCCGTGAGACCACCGGACGATCCGGAAAGGGCGTCAGGTCGACACCTGCGCCAGGCGACGTGCCGGCTGCGGGGTCGAAGATGGCCCGCCTGTCGTTGAACTCCACGATCAGTGGGGCACCTTCCCGCCAGTCCGGCAGCAGGTCGTCCAGCACCTGGATGTGCTCCTCCGGCGGAAACTGGGCATGCTGGTACGCCATCAGGGAGAGCTCTCGTGTCTCGGCTGCGACCTTCTGCCATGTCCTCGTCGGTTCGGTGCATGGCATGGTCGTCGTGCTCTTCAACCGCGTCACAGAACGCATGCGTGCCGGGCTGAACCTGTTGGCACAGTGCAGTCTGACCAGAAAGGTCTCGACACCGAGTGCTGCGGACACCGCCTTGGTGTACGAGGCCAGCAGCAGCGCCGGCACACCGACCGAGAATCTCCGTGCCACTGCCTCAAGCTGTTGCGAGCTCAAACCCAGCGAGATGCCACCGAGATGGACCGACTCGTCGGGAAGAGCCGGCTTGCCCCGCGCCAAGCTGACGCTCTCCAGGAGGAGGGCGTCTGCCCGATGGTGGGCGATGGCCGCTTCCCTGCGCCGCTCCCCCGGCCTCCCGGACTCCCATTCCACCTGGTCGAGTTGCTGGAAGACACGGGGAAGGGCTGCTCGCTGGCCGCCGGGAGCACGCGTTTCCCGGACCAGTTCGTCCAGAAGATTCTCGAAGCCCCAGCCGTCGACGATGAGATGGGATGCGATCACAGCAAGGCGCTTCACGCTGTCACCGTCGGCCTGTACTCCGATGCGGTAGGCGACCTCGGTGGAGGTGTCCATCACCGTCCGGGGCAGTACGGACAGCAGAGAATTCCCGTCATCGTCGTTCGGCAAAGGATGGGACACCAGGAAAACGGGCACATTCACCCTCTCCTGGACGTCCTGGCGGACAGGGGAACCGTCTTCCTCGGCAAACAACGTCCGAAGAGATTCATGACGCTTCACCACGGTGCGAATCGCTTGCAGACAGTCGTCCAAACGGGGGCGGTGCGGGGTGGGCACAACGGCCTGAAGAAAGGGATCCCGACGCACATAGTCAATGATGTCCTGCTGGGCCCAGGCGAGTCTTCCGGATCTGGCATCGCATCCCGTGACGCTGATGTTCAGCTCCCGGACGCCCTCCGGACTAGCCATAAAATTCCCTCGCTCCAGTCGGCAATGCAGAAGTACCTCCACCCGATGGAGAAACGAAGCGGGTAAACGTCGGCCCGGTTTCGGGAATTCTCCGGACCGTTGGGCTCGGCAAGCGCTTGCAGCCTAGGCACAGCGCTTCCACGGCCGCAAGGGAATCAATTCCGGCCAGGACGGTGGCCAGAAAGCGCTTGCTCGCTGCGAGACACCCGTGCCAGGATGCAACAATTTTGCTAGTGCACCACTGATCAACCAGGGGGATTTGTGCGGCGTTTCACACAGAGGGACATTCACCCGCCCAAAGCCGACACGACTCCCCCGAAATCGATCCTGGCCCGCAATCGCCCATTCCTCCTCCTGTGGTCAGGGGAGTCGATCAGTCTCCTGGGCAGTGAGATCAGCGTCGTGGCGCTGCCGTCACTGGCGGTCCTCGTTCTCGGCAGCGGCGCCGCCGGGGTCGGCGCCCTCGTGGCCCTGCAGTGGCTGCCGTTCGTGCTGCTCGCGCCGATCATGGGCGTCTTCACCGATCGGCTGCGCCGGCGGCCCCTGATGCAGTTCGCCAACGTCGCCCGCTGCATCGTCCTGGGCTCGCTGCCCCTGGCCGCAGCCCTCGGCCACCTCACCCTGGCGCACCTGTACGCCGCCGCGTTGCTCAAGGGCGTCTTCGACGTGGTCTTCCAGCTCGCGTACCAGGCGTACATGCCGCACTTGCTCGACCGGGCCGACCTCGTCGAGGGCAACGTCAAGACCCAGCTGAGCCGGTCCGTCGCACTGACGGTGGGCAGATCGGCCGGCGGCGGCCTTGTGAGCCTGGTAGGCGCCGCCCGGGCGGTCGCGGTCGACGCGCTCTCCTATCTCGTCGCCGCTGTGATGCTGCTGTTCATCCGTAAAGAGGAGCCTCGCCCGGAGCCCGCCGGACGAGGCTTCGCCGCCACGCTCCGCGACATCCGGGGCGGCGTGGCGCTCACCCTCGGCAACCGCGTGCTGCGGTCCCTCACACTGATGGCCTCCTTCGGCAACATGGCGGTCTCGTCGACACTCGCGATGATCATCGTGTACGCGTACCAGGATCTGCACTTCTCCGCAGGGCAGCTCGGCCTGGCACTGAGCCTGGGCAGCCTCTCGGTGCTCTTGGGCGCGGCGCTGTCGCGGAGGATCAACGCGCGGTTCGGGATGGGGCGCACGCTAGTGCTGACCCACGCGCTGCTCGGCCTGGCGTTTGTACTGCTGCCTGCCGCCACGCTGGGCGGCAAGCCGTTCGCGTTCGCGGTCGTCGTGGTCTCCCAGAGCATCTCCGGCTTCACCGGACCGCTCACCAACGTGGCCGTGATCACGCTCTTCCAGAAGGCGACACCGGCGCGGGCGATGGGGCGCGTCAACGGTGTCGCCCTGCCGTTCATCTGGGGAGCCAACGCGCTCGGCCCGGTCATCGGCAGCGCCGTCGCCACGGCGACAGGGAACTCGGTCGCGTTCTTCCTCGCGACGCTGCTGGCCTGGGCCGCCATCGGGTGGATCTTCAAAGGTGCCGTCCAGCGGCTCACCGACGAGGTGCCGGAGCACCTCCGGGTAGCCGTGTGACCACGAGGCAGCGCGGACCGCTGTCCCGGCCGGCCGGCGGGGCCGTCGCGCCGTGACGGCCCCGGCCCCGCCCCCTCTCCCCCGGGTGCACTCCCGCCTTCCGTCCTCCGGCAGGAAAGAAGGCCGCACTGGTCTTCCGCATTGCGGTCGGAGGGGCTGCCGTGTCAATTCGGCTCAGCCGACCAAGAAAAACAGAAGATGATACCCGAAGCCGCCACGGTGGAGTCAAATGACCTCCACAGATGGAACTTGTGCCTCCTCTGATGAATTCGCGCTGGGCCCTTCCTGCCGCGCGCCCCGCAGAGCGCGTGAAGGAATCCGATATTGCGTGCACAACCACACTCCAGGAAAGGAATCAGCCATGTCCTGAAATCGATGTCCACATGTCGGACCATGTGGCTCGGCGGTCAGCCGCCGTCATATTTCCTGGTCGGATCGCATTTTGCGACACCGAAGCGCCGTCCCGCGACTGGCCGCATCTCATTCATCGCCAGGTGGGGGTTGCCTGTGAGGCGAGTGTCACGAGAGAATAAAGCCGCGCTGAGCCTATGGGTTCGGCTGCCAAGTCATCCCGACGGGCCGAGTGCATCCAAGATGTGCCCGTCCATTGAGAAACCCATCGATTGCCGGAACGTGACCGCTCCGCGCGCCGTTCCGCGTGCTTAATACCGCCGGATCGAGCCGAATGGATGAGGCATACATGGAGTTAGCGGAACGCACGCTTGTCACGTTGTTCGAGGGCGTGGTCGCACGGTTCTCGAGCAAGGTGGCGGTCACCGCGGACGACGGCGAACTCACTTATCGGGAACTGAACCGGCGGGCCGACCTGCTCGCGGGTGAACTGCGAACCGCCGGCGTGGGCCCCGGAGCTGCGGTGGCCCTGCTGGCCCCGCGCGGTGCCCGGCTGCTGATCGGCGTCCTGGGCATCCTCAAGGCGGGCAATGCCTATGTCCCCATCGACCCCGGCTATCCACCGGAGCGGATCGCTTGGACCGTCAAGGACAGCGGAGCGTCCGTCATCGTATCGACGTCCGAACTGGCCGAGACGGTCTCGGGCCAGGGGGCCGACGTCCTGTTGGTAGACCACCAAACGGCCGAGTCCGCGGACGGTCCGGCCCCCTCGGCAGAGGGCATCACGGCCCCCGATGGCCTGGCCTACGTCATCTATACCTCCGGGTCCACGGGCGTTCCCAAGGGCGTGCAGGTGGAGCACCGCAACGTCGTCCGCCTCTTCGATGTCACCCAGGAGCAGTTCGGCTTCGACGAGAACGACGTCTGGACGCTGTTTCATTCCGCGGCCTTCGACTTCTCCGTCTGGGAGATCTGGGGCGCCCTGCTGTTCGGCGGGCGACTCGTCGTCGTTCCGACGGAAACCGCGCGCTCGCCCGAGGCGTTCCACGAACTCCTGCGCCGCGAGCGGGTGACCGTCCTCAACCAGACGCCGTCCGCCTTCGGCCGGCTCGCGGCCGCCGACACGAAGTCCGCCGAACGCCTGACCAGCCTGCGGGTCGTCGTCTTCGGCGGTGAGCGGCTCGAACCGACGTCACTGGGCGACTGGATCGAACGCCACGGCGACAACGCCCCCCGCCTGGTCAACATGTACGGCATCACGGAGGCCACCGTCCACGCGTCCTACCGGCCCCTCACCGCGGCCGACCTCGACGCGCACGGCGTGAGTCCCATCGGTGACCCGCTGCCCGACCTGGTTTTCCACGTGCTCGGCGATGATATGCAGCCCGTGGCGGAGGGCGAGCCCGGCGAGCTCTACATCGAAGGCGCCGGCCTCGCGCGCGGCTACCTCGGGCGGCCGGACCTCAACAAAGAGCGCTTCGTCGACCACATCGCCTCCGACGGCACGGTGCGCCACTGCTACCGCACCGGAGACCGGGTCGTCCCGCTGCCCCAGGGCGGATACGGCTATCTCGGCCGCACGGACGACCAGATGAAGATCCGAGGCTACCGAGTGGAGCCCGGCGAGATCGAGGCAGTGCTCGCCGGTCACGCGGACGTGTCGGCAGCCGTCGTGGTGCCCCGCGACTACGGCGGTGGTGACGTGCGCGTGGTGGCCTACGTCGGCTCCGAAGCCGAGGCGGGTACACTCGCGCCTCAGCTCGGGCAGACGGCCGCCGCCGCCCTGCCTCCCCACATGCGCCCGTCCACGTACGTGGTCCTGCCCGAACTCCCGCTGACCCTCAACGGCAAGGTGGACAAGAACAGGCTGCCGGCCCCCGTGGCCGGCTCCGCGGCCGCGCCGGTCCACATCGTCGCCCACGACGGTCCGGAACTCACCGCCACACAGCGGCGCATTGCCGGGATCTGGCAGGCCGTCCTGGATGTACCCGAGGTACCGGGCGACGCGGACTTCTTCGATCTCGGTGGCACATCGCTGTCCCTGTTGCGCATGTTCGGCCAGGTCAACGAGGCTTTCGGGACCGACCTCGAGATCACCGTGCTGATCGACGGCGCAACGGTGGGGATCCTTGCCCGCCACGTCGACGACGCCCTGTCCGCGTCGGCTCCCACTGTCTGAGTTCCTCCGGCCCAACCGCTCTTCCACCCACCCAGGAGTGACCCACGTGACCACCCAACAGCGCCCCGACTTTTCCCTGACCGATGAGGAACTGACGGCCTTTCACCGCAACGGCTACGCCGGCCCCTTCACGCTGTACGAGCCCGACGAGATCAAGAAGGTGTGGGCGCGCACTCGCCTGGAACTGCTGGACCGCAGTGCGGCCGTCTACCAGGACGAAGCGGCGGTGTCCGGCGCGACGAACATATCCAATTACGATCGGCACCTCGATCACGGTTTCCTGGCGGAGCACATCACCCGCCCGGAGATCGTCCACCGGGTCTCCAGCGTCCTCGGCCCGGACGTGCTCTGCTGGCGCACCGAGTTCTTCCCGAAGTACCCGGGTGACGAGGGCACCGACTGGCACCAGGCGGACACCTTCGCCAACGCCTCGGGCACCCCGCAGATCCAGTGGCCCGGCGGCTCGGACTTCGGCGGCACCATCACCGTGTGGTGCGCGTTCACCGACGCCTCCGTCGACATGGGCTGCCTGCAGTTCATCCCCGGCACGCACCGCACCATGTTCTACGACGAGACCAAGCGGATGCACTACGACCCGAATCAGAACAACTCCGTCGAGAAGGACGGCGTACGACGGGGGTTCTTCGGCTACGACTACCGCGACCTGCAGGTCGACCCGGCCTGGAAGCCCGACGAGTCGAAGGCCGTCTCGATGGAGATGAAGGCGGGTCAGTTCATCGTCTTCTGGTCCACGCTGATGCACGCCTCGCATCCGCACGAGGGCAAGACCAAAGACATGCGCATGGGATTCGCGTCCCGCTACGTTCCCACGTCCGTGGAAATCTACCCCGGCACGACGGACATCGAGGAGTACGGCGGCCAAGTCAGCCTCGAGCGCTACGGAGCCGTCCTGGTCAGCGGCACCGACGAGTACGGCCACAACCGGATCGCCGAACGCACCACCCGTGATCAGCCCTTCCAGCGTGCCATGAGGGCCGGGGTCTGATGCCGACCGGTACCGCAGCGGATGCCGTGCCGGAGACCGGGTCGCTGAGTACTCTGGCCCGGGCCCTCCTCGACACGGCATCCCTCATCCGGGTCATGCCCGAGCGGGTGAAGATCGCCCCGGCCGCACCGTTCCCCGCCGGGGAGACCTCGTCCGCACAGGTCTTCCTGGAACGGGTCACCGGTGCCCTCGGACTCCCGGAGGTCGAGGTCGAGTCGGAACCCGGACGGCTGTCAGCGGTGGAACTCGCCGTCAGTCGGCGCCTGTCCCTGCGCCCGCACGGCGGGACCGCGGACGAGGAGCAGATCGAGGAGGCGGCGCGCCGGGCCCTGAGCGCCTTCCCCGGCCGACCCGTCGTGGTGCCTGCCTACGACGGCAGCCCGTTGCGCTGCTGGGCGGTCGGCCCCGAGGACGCCCCGGCGGTCGCGGTCGTCAGCGCATGCGGCATGCCGGTCGGGCTGGTGGCGAACTGGATGTCGGCACTGTCCTCCTCGTACCGTGTCGTGACCTGGGAGAGCCGTGGGCTGTTCGCGGGGGACGACGGGTCCGGGCTCGGCGATCTGGCGGGTCACAGCCTGCACGTCCAAAGCGACGACCTGCTCGCGGTGCTCGACGGCTTCGGCATTGCCCGGGCACACGCCATGGGACTGTGCGGGGGCGCAGCGATCGCCCTGGCGGCGGCCGCCCGCTCGGACCGGATCACCTCGGTGAGCCTCTGGCACGGGGACTACGAACTCGGCGGCGACGCACCCAAGACGGCACACCAGCGGGACGTGGAGTCACTGCTGACCATGGTCTCCCGTGACCTGCGGCAGGCCACCGGGATGCACCGGCTGATGAGCCGTCCCGCGACGCTGGAGGCACTGCGCCAGGACATCGCCCATTACCTGATCCACCCGTACGCGACGCCGGAGCTGCTGTACCGCTACGGCCTGCTGAACGGGGCAATCATGACCACCGACTGCCGTCCGCTGCTCACGGCCGGGCAGCCGACGCTGGTCGTCACCAGCAAAAAGGACGCGACGGCGCACCCCGCGGGCTCCGAGTTCGTCGCAGCACACCTGCCGCAGGCGCGACTGCGTACCCTGCCGGAGGGCGATCACCTCACGGCCTTCGACGCGGGGGACGAACTGGTCGGCCTGGCCCGCGAGTTCCTGCACACCGTGACCACCGAGGACCGGAAGGGCACATGAACGACTTCGCCGACAACTCTCGGGAGCGAGCACTGGCCGAGGTGCTGCGGACACACCCCGCGGTGGCCGACGCGGCTGTCGTCGAGGGCACGGACGGGCACAGCCTCTCCGCCCGCCTCGTGCCCGACCCGGACGCCGCCTCGATGCTGCACCGGTCCGCCGTCCTCGAAGCAGCCGGGAAGCTGGGTGACCTCGCTTGGCACGAGCCGGCGGGCAGGGTGCGGGTGGCGGGCTTCAACCGCACCGAGACCGACTTCCTCTACCGGGAGATCTTCACCGAGAACGCCTACTTCAGGCACGGCATCACCCTGCCCGCCGGCGCGGTGGTGGTGGACGTCGGAGCGAACATCGGCATGTTCACGCTTCGCGCGGCGCGGCACAGTCCCGGTGCCCGGGTCATCGCCGTGGAACCGGTCGCCGAACTGGCCGAGGCGGTCGCCCTCAACGCCGAACTGCATCAGGTGGACGCTACCGTGCTGCACCATGCGCTGGGCAGCGCCGAGGGCGAGACCGAGTTCACGTTCTACCCCAACAACAGCGTGATGTCGGGCCGGTTCGCCGACACCTGCGAGGATGTCGCCGTCCTCAAGGGCTACCTGCTCACGGGGCACAACGCCGAAAAGGGAACGCAGCTGGACCGGCTCGTCGCAGACCGGATGCGCGCCGAGCACAGGCGGGTACGGGTGACCACCCTGGCACGTGTCGCGGACGAACTGGGGCTCCAGCGGATCGATCTGCTGAAGATCGACGTGGAGAAGGCGGAGGCCGAAGTCCTCGAGGGAATCGGGGACGCTCTTTGGCCCCGGATCGAGCGCATCGTCATGGAAGTCCACGACGTCGACGGGCGGCTCGACGCCGTCCTCAAGGAGCTCCGCTCCCGGGGGTTCGACGTCGCGCACGACCAGGACCCGCGACTGCTGCTGACGCCCTGCCACAACGTGTACGCGCGACGCCCCGAGGCGGCGGCCGAAAGCGTGTCCGACGCGGCGCCGGCGTTCGACGGGGGCCCGGCGCTGCGCGAGTTGGAACAGGAACTGCGCGATCTCCTTGCCCGGCACCTGCCCTCGGCGGTGCCGCCCGACCGCTTCGCGGTGGTCGCGGATGTCTCCGTCACGGGTGGCGGGCCCGCCGTACCGGTACAGGTACCGGACCTGTCGGCCGATGGACCGCGTACCGCCGTACTCACCCGGATCTGGTCGGCTCTGTTCGGCGCGGAGGCGGTGCGGCCGGATGCCGACTTCTTCGATCTCGGCGGGGACTCGCTGACGGCTGTGCGGATGCTCGCCGACATCGAGGCGGAACTCGGCGAAGGAGCGCTGACCCCGGACACGGTCTTCACGGACAGCACGTTCGGGGCCCTGGCGGCCGCCATCGAAGCCGGCCCGCTTCCCGGGAGGGCAGCCGGCTGATGACGTCCCTTGCCCGGCCGCTGCGACGGGCGGCGCCGGCCTCGGCGGTGGTTGCCGGTCTGATCGCGGTGTTGATCGGCATCACCAGCTCGGCGGCGATTGTCTTCACGGCGGCCAAGGCCGCGGGTGCCACATCCGAGGAACTCGCGTCATGGATGCTGGTCCTGGGCATCGGCATGGGCATCACCTGCATCGGGCTGTCGCTTCGCTACCGCACCCCCGTCGTCACGGCATGGTCCACCCCCGGTGCCGCCCTGATGGCCACCGGCCTCGAGGGGGTGACCATGGCACAGGCCGTCGGTGCCTTCGTGATCTCAGCGTCCCTGATCACGCTCAGCGGGGCGACAGGCTGGTTCGAACGCATCATGGACCGGATCCCGGTGGCCCTGGCCGCCGGTCTGCTCGCCGGGGTGCTGGTGCAGTTCGGCACCCAGCTGTTCAGCACCATGCACAGCAGTTTCGCCGTGGTGTTCCCCATGTTCGCGACCTACCTGCTGTGTCGGCGGTGGCTGCCGAGGTACGCCGTCATCGCGGCGCTGGCCGTGGGCACCACGGCCAGCGCCGCGGAAGGTTCGCTGCACCTGGACAAAGTCCAACTCGCTGTCGCCGCACCGGTCTTC
The DNA here is from genome assembly GCF_040295365.1 of Streptomyces sp. NPDC002838. Classification (NCBI taxonomy): domain Bacteria; kingdom Bacillati; phylum Actinomycetota; class Actinomycetes; order Kitasatosporales; family Streptomycetaceae; genus Streptomyces; species Streptomyces sp. NPDC002838. Next base: position 120,212 of record NZ_JBEOVF010000028.1, read on the forward strand.
ACGACCCCCGAGTTCTCCTGGCAAGTGATCATCAGTGTGGCGTTGCCGCTCTTCGTGGTGACCATGGCCTCGCAGAATCTGCCGGGGGTCGCGGTCCTGCGCAACGACAAATACGACGTCCCCATCTCGCCGCTGATCGGCTGGACCGGCGGAGTGAATCTGCTGCTGGCTCCGTTCGGCTGCTTCGGCCTCAACCTCGCCGCCATCACAGCCGCCATCTGTACCGGCCGGGAAGCCCATGAAGACCAGGACAGACGTTATCTGGCGGCCGTCTGGGCCGGTGTGTTCTACCTCTGCGTCGGCATCTTCGGCGGTGCGGTGGGCTCCCTGCTCACCGCTCTGCCCGCAGCCCTCGTTCTGGGGATCGCCGGACTGGGCCTGCTCGGGACCATCGCGGGCTCTCTCACCTCGGCGCTCTCGGACGACACATGGCGCGAGTCCGCGGTGATCACGTTCCTGGCCACCGCCTCCGGCGTGACGTTGCTAGGCATCGGCTCCGCCTTCTGGGGCCTGCTCGCCGGACTGCTCACCGCCCTCGTCACACAGGGAGGTCGCCGTTCCCGGCAGGCCGCGCCCCAGGGGCGCACGGTGTGGGCACAATCACCGAAGCCGGGCAAACCCGTGCCAGAGGAGCGCCGGTGAACGTGGCGACGGACACGTCAAGCACAGCGTGGGAGCGGTGGTTTCACCGTCCTGCCGCACAGCCCACGGCAAGGCTCCGGCTGGTCTGCGTGCCGTATGCCGGAGCGGGGGCCGCGGTGTTCGGCACGTGGGCCGACCGGCTTCCCCCTGACGTCGAACTCATCGGTGTGCGGCTGCCGGGCCGGGAAAACCGGCTGCGAGAACCCCCCTTCCAGGACTGGCGGTCACTGGCCGGGGCCTTCGCCCATGCGCTGGAGGAGCAGGTGAGATCCCCCTACCTGCTGTTCGGCCACAGCATGGGCGCCATGCTGGTGTACGAGACGGTCGTGCGCGGCATGAAGCGCCGCCCCGAACGCGTCCTCCTCTCCGGGTGCCGGGCACCCGCCGTGCCGCGTGCCCTCCCCGCGATCCACGACCTTCCGGACGAGCAGTTCACACGCGAACTCGGCAGGCTCGCCGGAACCCCCAAAGAAGTACTGGCCGATCCGCGTCTCATGGCCCTGCTCGAACCCATGCTCCGGGCAGACATCAGGCTTGCCGAGACCTGGACGCACCAAACGCCCGCGCCGGTTCCGGTGCCTGTCACGACGTTCTGGGGGAGGCATGACGAGGTGGCACCGCCAAAGGCCGTGGAGGCCTGGCGGACGCTGGCCCCCCATGGGTTCAGGAGCCGCGGCGTGCCCGGTGGTCACTTCTTCTTCCAGGACCGTGCGCCCGATTTCTTCCGTTCGCTGAACCGTGAACTGTCGTTCTGCTGACATGACGGAGGAGGAGTGAATCGTGAAATCCCCCTATCTCACCCCGGACCACGAAGTGTTCCGCATCAACGTCCGCACGTTCCTGGCCGACCACGTGCTGCCCCACGCCGCGGACTGGGAGCAGGAGGGCGGACTCCCCCGTGAGCTGTGGAAGCTGTTCGCAGAACGCGGCTACCTCGGGTTGCTGCACCCGCGCAGCGCGGGCGGCGGCGCACGGGACTTGTTCACTTCCGTCGTCTTCCTGGAGGAGCTCGGACGCACGGGATTCGGAGGCCTCAGGGCAGCTGTCTCTGTCCACGCGTACATGGCCACGCACTATCTGGCTTGGGTCGGCGGCCGTGAGCTGTGCCGCACGTACCTGGAGCCGGCTGTGCGGGGCGACTCCGTGGCAGCCCTGGCGATCACCGAGCCCGGGGCCGGGGCCGATCTCGCGGGACTGGCCACCACGGCGACCCGGGACGGCGATCACTACGTGGTCAACGGCACCAAGACCATGGTCAGCAACGGCATGGCGGCGGACTTCGCCGTCGTCGCGGTCCGCACCGGCGCGGTCACTGACGCGGGCCGGCCGGGCATGGCGGGACTGTCCTTGCTGGTGGTCGACTCCGGTCTGCCGGGTATCGGCCGCGAGCCCGTACGGACCCTCGGCTGGTGCTCGGCCGGGACGGCCACCGTCAGCTACGACGGCGTGCGTGTTCCGGCGGACCATCTGATCGGACGGCTCAACAGCGGCTTCTACTACCTCATGCGCGGGCTACAGCTGGAACGGCTGGTGGCGGCCACACTGGCCCTGGGCGGCATCGAGCAGAGCCTCGACGACCTGCGCGGCTTCGTCCGGGGACGCCGAGTGGCCGGCGACGTTCTCGCGGAGAAACAAGCACCCGTGCATCGCATCGCGGACCTCGGCACCGAGCTGGCCGCCGCCCGGCAGCTCGTTCATCACACCGCCTGGCTCTACGACCAGGGCGAGCTGCCCACCACGGAGTGCTCGATGGCCAAGCTCTACACCACCGAGCTGGCGTGCCGGCTGGCCGACGTCAGTCTGCAGCTTCAAGGGGCGCACGGCTACGCCGAGGGCTCCCGAGCGGCCCGGGCGTACCGCGACGCCAGGGCCGCCACGATCGCCGCCGGGCCGAGTGAGGTGATGCGGGATCTCATCGGGCGAGCCGTGCTGAGAGCGCCGGTCCGCGCAGACGCGGAGCCGCAACGATGAACAACCAGACGGCAGTCTTCTTCCTCGCCGTGGCCGTGGTCCTCGGCGTGGCCCGGCTCTGCGCGGCCGGAGCACGGCGGCTGAACCAGCCTGCCGTCGTCGGCGAGATCGTCGCGGGTATCGCGTTGGGGTCCACACTGCTGTCAAATTCGTGGGGCTCCTGGCAGGACGCCGTCCCCTACGACGAAGTGCGGCCTCTCCTTGGGGCGCTGGCCGATGTCGGCCTCGCCCTGTTCATGTTCGTCATCGGCTACGAGATGGACCGTGCCTTCCTGCGCAGCAGCGGCAAGAGGGTGCTCGGCGTCGCACTCGGCGCGGTGATACTGCCCTTGGCGGGCGGCTGCCTGGCGGCGATGTTCTACGCCCGCGAGCACGGCCCGTCCGGCAGTACGGGGTTCGTCCTCTTCGTCGGCGTGGCCATGTCCGTGACCGCGTTTCCCGTGCTGGCGCGGATCCTCGCCGATCAGGGGCTCAACCGTTCGCACATCGGCCGCATCGCGATGGCAGCGGCCGCCGTGATCGATCTGATCGCGTGGGCCTGCCTCGCTGTGGTCGCCGCGCTGTTCAGTTCTGCCCAGGCCTGGCGCGTGGCTCTCGTACCCGTTTATCTGGCCGTCGTCGTCCTGGTGGTCCGCCCCGTGGCGGCCAGGTTGCTGCGCCGTCGCGAGAAGGGCGCGCAGGATGTGGCGGGCACCGTAGTTGTGGTGACCGCCGGCTTGATGGCCTCGTGCGCGGTCACCGAGTGGCTGGGCATGCACTTCATCTTCGGGGCGTTCATCTTCGGTGCGGTCATGCCACGGGAGAGCGACGAGAACAGGGTCCGGGTCACGGTCATGGACGGACTCGAGAAGTCGGCCACGCAGATCCTGCTGCCGATCTACTTCGTCGTGGCCGGCACCCGGGTCGATCTCACCGCGTTCCGCGCTTCGCACCTCGGCAGCCTGCTGGTGATGCTGGTCGTAGCGGTCGCGACGAAGATGCTCGGTGCCCTTGTGGGAGCCGGGCTGTCGGGGATGCCGCGCAGCGAAGCACTGCCGGTCGCCGTGCTGATGAACACCCGGGGTCTGACCGAGGTGGTGATCCTCACCGTCGGTCTCCAGCTGGGGCTCATCGACGGGTACTTCTACTCGGTGCTCGTCGTGATGGCGGTGCTGACGACGGTCATGACCGGTCCGCTGCTGAGGCTGCTGCACCGGATCGCGCCGCTGCACCCGCAAAGACCGGGCAGCGCCGGCGGGAGCGCCGAGGAGAAAACCGTTCCACGACCGGAGGCAGGGCGTCCGGCCATCGGCTGACGCACAAACCAATATGACCGCCGGACCGGTTCCCTTTTGGGTGGCGCGCCCCTTTTGGATTGATGGGTATTTCTCGTGGGCACACAATGATCGAAGAGCCTTGCGGGGCGGCTCTGTTGATTGATAACCTTTTCGAGCCTACCGAGCTGGAATCGCCGGCTTACCCGCACCTTCAGTCACCCTGGCGATACAGTCTCGTTTTACCGCCCCCACGACGGCGTCCTTTGTCAGCTGTCCAGAATTCCTTTCAGTGAGAGCCCTTCCACTGCCGATGCGAACGGCACCGTCCATCCGCACATCCTGCCGAGGTACCGCCTGATGCCCTTTTCGTTCCATCGGAAATCCGTCCGTCCTCCACTCGTCACGCTGTCCGCGGTGCTGTTCGCCGCCGCCACCTCGGCTTGCGCCTCAGACGAGCCGGCGGCGCGGTCGCCAAACGGCATCACCACCGTTCAGGTGGGCGTCGTCCCCATTGTCGATGTAGCCCCCCTCTATCTCGGCCAGGAAAAGGGCTTCTACAGCAAACGCGGACTTAAGCTGGACATGGTGACCGCCCAGGGCGGGGCCGCGGTCATCCCCGGCGTCGTCAGCGGACAGTTAGAGTTCGGCTTCTCCAACGTGACCTCACTCATGCTCGCGCAGAGCAACGGGATGGCGGTCGAAGGTGTGTCTTCGGGGTCCGCCTCGACCGGTGAGCAGGGTGCGGACTACAGTGCCATCACGGTGAAGGGCAACAGCCCCATCAAGACCGCCAGGAATCTCGAGGGCAAGAAAGTCGCGGTCAACACCCTCAAAAACATCGGTGACACATCCATCCGCGAATCCGTTCGCAAGGCGAGCGGCGACCCGGACAAGGTCCGCTTCGTCGAACTCCCCTTCGATCAGATGCCCGCGGCCCTGGACGACGGCCAGATCGACGCAGCCTGGGTCAGTGAGCCTGCCCTCGCGGTCGTCAGGGCACAGGGAGGGCGGATCATCGCCTCCAACTACGTCGACGTCGCAGAGGACTTGACCGTCGCGCTGTACTTCACCTCGGCGTCGCACGCGAAGGAAAACTCCGAGGTGGTGGATAAATTCCGGGAAGCCACGGCGGAGTCCCACGCCTACGCGAACACCCATCCGGACGAGGTGCGCCAGGTCCTGACGACGTACACGGAAATCCCCCGGGCCACGATCGAGCGGATGACCCTGCCGAAGTGGCCCAACGGCGTCAACCGGGCCTCGGTCGAGACCTTGGCCGAACTCGGACAGCGGGACGGCCTCTTCAGCACTGCGCCGGACCTGGACCAGCTTCTTCCCTGATCGGGCCCACCCGAAGACGGTCCCTTCGGCAACCCCGGCGGGTAAGCGCTTTCCCCTTCGGGGGGCGCTCTCAGGCGGAACGTCGGGAGGACACCCGCACGGCACGTGCCCGCTGTCCCGGCCGGACAGCCGTGGCATCGACTCCTGGAGGTTCTCGGTTTTGCGTGAGGTCGTCGTCACGGGATACAGCGTGTTCACGGCATTCGGTTTCGGCACCCAGGCGCTGCGACACGGCGTGTTCGCCGGTCGGCCGGCCTTCGCCAGGGCCAGCCGCTTCGATCCGTCCCCCTATCATGCGAAGTGCGCTGCCGAGTACCTCGGCGAACCGGCCCCATGCCAACTGGACGTACTGCGCCGATGCGTGGCGGACGCGCTGTCGAAGGCGGGCCACGACGCCGCGGGGGCGCCGGTATTGCTCGGCACCAACGGTGACCATTCGGGCAACATGCGCTTCTGGCGGGCGAACGCCGGCGGAGAGCAAGTTCCGGATTCGGCTGTAGTGAACAGTCTTGCGGGGCGGTTACCGGACGTCATCGCCGAAGAATTCCATTTCGGCCGCCCCCGTCTGGCATTCGTCAATGCCTGTGTAGCCGCAGCGAACGCCATCGCGTACGGGGCACAGCTCGTCAGTTCCGGAAGGGCCGATCAGGTGGTGTGCGGTGGCGCCCACGTCGTCACAGAGGACCTGTTCGCCAAGTTCGACTCCGGGCAGGCCCTCGCCACCGACGGCGCGGTCCGGCCGTTCTCCAAGGGCCGCAAGGGACTGCTGCACGGCGACGGCGCCGCGATCCTGCTGCTGGAATCCGCGGACCATGCGAGGAAGCGGGGCGCGACCCGCCTCGGCAGTGTCCTCGGGTGGGGACTGGCCGCTGACGCCCATCATCCCGTGCAGCCGCACCCGCAGGGCCGTGGGCTGGCCGCAGCCGCCCGAGCCGCTCTGAGGTGCGCCAACGTGTCCCCCGCGGACATCGGTTATGTCAATGCCCATGGCACCGGGACGCCCCGCAACGACCCGGCCGAAGCGTGGGCACTGCGTGAGGTGTTCGGTGAGCGGGCCGCCACGGTGCCGGTCAGCTCGACCAAGAGCACCACGGGACACATGCTGGAAGCGACCGGAGCGGTCGAGGCCGTGATCACGCTCGTGGCGCTGGCCGACGGGCTGCTGCCTCCCACCGCGGGCTTCCTGGAGGCCGACCCGGAGTGCCCGATCGACTGCATCCCCCACACCGCTCGGCACACGCAGGCCCGTCATGCGCTGTCGCTCAACGCCGCTTTCGGCGGTGCGAACGCAGCTCTCGTGCTGGGCGCTCCGTAGATGCGCGCGGAACGTTTTCCCACCCCCGCCTCGCCTCAAGGAAGATCCGAGGAAAGCATGACGCCAACACCCCTGTCCCGACGCGGCGTCGCGAGCGCTGCGTGTCTGACTCCGTGGGGAGACGTGGCAGCCGGTCTGCCGGGGGCCGCTCCCGAGGAGCTCCCTGCACTGGTGGGGTTCGCGGTCTCCCGCTTCGGTCCGCTGGTCAGTGCGGTGGTGACCGCATGCCTGAGCCCGTCCGGCGGACCGGACAACCACGTCGGGCAGAAGGGTCCGAAAACGGCGGTGGTCCTCGCGACGATGTACGGAGACGCGGTCACCGTGGACACCGCCACCCAGCGTCTCGTGGCCCAAAAACCCCCTAACCCGCTGCTGTTCTACCAGTCCGCGAACACCTCCGTCCTCAGCCATGTGACCCGGCGATACGGCATCCATGGACCGCTCACCTGTGTGTCGGCCGTCCGTGACCCGGCGGCCGAGGCGCTGAGGATGGCCGACGCCCTCCTGGACGATCCCGCCCTGAGCCAGGTTCTCGTCGTCGGGGTGGAGACACGGCCGAACGAGAGGGTGCGGCGTGCGCATGAGTCGACCACGGCCGGCAGCGGGCGGGCACACCTTCCCGTGGGGGACGCCGCAGCCGCTCTCCTGCTGCGCCGGCTCGGCGAGGACGGGACGGTCCGGCTGAGCCTCCTGGAGAAGGACGCAAACGAATCCGCTGAACCGGGACCGCTCGGCTGGCTCAGCGACCTCATGGGGCTGTGCGCCGCGATCACCCCGGCGCCGAGGGCCGCCCGCGGTGACACGTTCGAGTTCTCTGTCTGACCTCACCCCTCAGAAAGGAAGACGCAGATGATCACGCGTGAGAACGTCCGGGAGGTAGTGGTCGAATGCCTCAGCATGGGCGGCGAGCCCGTGGAGGTCGATGCCGACAGTGCCATCGTGATCGACTCCTTCTCGCTCGTGTGGATCCAGCATGTGCTCGAAGAGCGCTACGACCTGGTGATCGTTCCCGACCGGTCGGACATCGAATCCTTCACCTCGGTCAGGGCTCTGCACGCATACCTCGCCAAGGCCTTCCCGGACCGCGTGTCCATGGAGGGCCGATGAGCATCTCCACATCTGCCCCCTGGTGGGGCGAGCGGCTCCTCGCACGGGGCCGTAACGACGAGTTGTGGGTCCTGACCGACCGCGGCGTCACCTACCGGGAACTGCGCGCGGAGGTCACGTCCCTGGCCGCGGAACTGGCGGCCGCAGGGATCGGTCCCGGCTCCTCCGTCGCTATCCGCATGCCTCCCAGTCTGACGCTCCTTCACACCCTCCTCGCGGTGTGGTCCCGCAGCGCCCAGGCCATGCTCGTCGACATCCGCTCGACGGCCTTCGAGACCGACCGGCTCCTGAGGATCTGCGAACCCCAGTACCTGGTGTCCGCCGCACCACCGTCCCACCTCACCACGTATCTCGCTCAGGACCTGTCGCCCACCGTCGAGCGCCGGCCGACCGGCCGGCCCGCCCTCGACAACGTCTGTCTCGTCCAGTCGAGTTCCGGCTCCACCGGGGAGCCGAAGGTCATCGGACGCACCCCGGCCGCCCTGCTCCAGGAACTGGAGCGGTACACCGCTCTCGCGGGCATGCCCGGGGCCGGGGAGCGCGTCGTCCTGCTGAACTCCGTCATCCACACGATGGGCCTGGTCGGCGGAATCCTGCACGGCCTGAACTCCGGAGCCCAGATGGTGTTCCCGCCCCGGATGCGGGCCGGGGACATCGAGGAGACCGCTCGGTCGACCCGGGCCCGCGCGCTCTTCGGGGTACCGGTGCACTTCGCGTTGCTGGCCCGCTCCGGCAAAGACCCCGTTGCCTCGCTCCGCCTGGCGGTCTCGGCCGGCGAGCTGCTTCCCGCCACCGTCTGGACACAGTTCCGCGAGAAGTACGGGCTGCCCATCAGCCCCGTCTACGGCACCACGGAGACCGGACTGATCGCCGCCGACCTCACCACCGGGCCGCAGCCCCCGGTCATCGGCAGGCCCGCTTCCGGGATGGAAGTGGACATCGACTCCGGCGAGCTCCGGGTACGCATGGACCGCACTCCCTACCTTTCGGTGGACCGTGCCGACAGGTTCCAGGACGGCTGGCTGCGTACCTTCGACCGGTGCGATCTGGACCCCCGATCAGGTTCGCTGAGCTATCGGGGAAGGGCCGATTCCATCGTCGCCGTCGGAGGACTCAAGGTCGACCTGACCGAGATCGAACAGACTCTCCTCCTGCACCCCCAGGTGCGGGAAGCGGTGATCGTCTTCGGAGACGTCATCGAGGCTCATATCGGCGGGGACAGCGCGCTCTCGGCCGCCGAGCTGGCCCACTGGTGCCGCTCCCGGCTCGCCGACTACAAGATCCCGAAGATCTTCCGGCTGTACACGGCGGTCCCGCGCAACGCCAACGGAAAGATGATCCGCAATCGGGAAACCCTGCACGCCCAGAAGGACACCGGTGCGCACACTCATCATTGACAACTACGACTCGTTCACCCACAACCTCGCCCACTACATCGGCGCGATGAACGGTGTCGCCCCGACCGTCATCAACAACGATGAACCCGGATGGCACCTCTCGGTGCTCGATGACTACGACAACGTCGTCATCTCCCCGGGGCCGGGCAATCCGGCCGAGGCCGAGGACTTCGGCCTCTGCACCGAGGTCATCCGGCACGCGCGAATCCCGGTCCTGGGCGTCTGTCTGGGACACCAAGGGATATGCCACATCCACGGAGCCCGGGTGACGGCCGCACCCGAGATCTTCCACGGCCGTGAGTCGCTCGTGGCACACAGCGGGGACGAACTCTTCACCGGTGTGCCCTCGCCGTTCAGTGCCGTCCGCTACCACTCACTGGTGGCCACCGACCTGCCGGCCGATCTGGAGGCCATCGCATGGACCCAGGACGGCGTGCTGATGGCTGTCCGGCACCGGGAACGCCCCCTGTGGGGCGTGCAGTTCCATCCCGAGTCCATCGGCACGGCCCAAGGCCGCCAGATCCTGGGCAACTTCATGCGTCTCACGCGTGAGGCGAGCGCACAGCGCGGCGGCAGGACCCCCCGCCGCGAAGAGGCCGAGTGGCGGGTGGAGGTGCGCACACTGCCCTTCGACGCGCCGTCCGAAGCGGCTTTCGCCGAGCTGTACGGCGCCGCGCCACACGCGTTCTGGCTCGACAGCAGCCGCACCGGTGACTGCGGCGGACGCTTCTCCTTCATGGGAGACGCCAGTGGCCCACTGGCGCGGATCGTCGAGGCACACGTCGACGACCGGCAGGTCGCGGTCTCCTCCGCCCACGGACAAAACGTCGTCACGGGAACGTTCTTCGACTGGCTCCAACGCGACCTGGACTCGTGCCGGGCAGAGGTGCCTCAGCTGCCGTTCGACTTCGCGTTGGGATGGGTGGGCTACCTCGGATACGAACTGAAAGCGGAATGCGGTGGTGAGCCAGCACACCGATCACCGCAGCCCGATGTCCGGATGATATTCGCCGACCGGGCCGTGGCCTTCGACCACGAACAGCGCAAGACCTATCTCCTGGCCCTGGTGAAGGACGGAGACACAACGCCGGCAGCAAAGTGGTTCGCCCTGACGCAACGCCGTATCCAGGCGCTGGCGGACAAGAGCCGGGAGGACCACCCGGCCGGCGAGGAGCCGGCCCACAGCCTGCCCGGCGTGGCCGGCGGGTGGCGGCTCCGGCACGACCGGGAACGCTACACCGAGTTGATCGCCGCGTGCCACAAGGAGATCGAGGCAGGCGAATCCTACGAGATCTGCCTGACCAACATGCTCCACAGCACGGGCAGGTTCGACCCCTGGCACGCCTACCGGCAGATGCGCCGGCAAAATCCGGTGCCCTTCGGCGCGCTGCTGCGGTTCGGACCGCTGTCGGTTCTCAGCTCCTCACCCGAGCGGTTCCTACGCGTGGGCGCCGACGGAGCGACAGAATCGAAGCCGATCAAGGGCACTCGGCCGCGATCGAAAGACCCCGTCGAAGACGAACGGCTCCGGACCGATCTCGCACGGGATCCGAAGGACCGTGCGGAGAACCTCATGATCGTGGACCTGGTCAGACACGACCTGAGCCAGTGCGCCGAGATCGGCTCCGTCCGTGTCGACCCGCTCTTCGCGGTCGAGAGCTACACCACTGTGCACCAGCTCGTCAGTACGGTGCGGGCCCGGCTGAGACCGGATCGCGGCGCGGTGCACTGCGTACAAGCGGCGTTCCCTCCCGGATCCATGACAGGAGCACCGAAGATCCGCACCATGCGGATCATCGACAGACTCGAGGAAGGACCACGCGGCATCTACTCCGGAGCCCTGGGCTACTTCTCACTGTCCGGAGCAGCGGACCTCAGCGTCGTGATCAGAACGGCCATCATGACGGCCGACCAGATCTCGTTCGGAACCGGCGGTGCCATTACCGCACTGTCGAACGCGGACGCCGAATTCGAGGAGACCCGGATCAAAGCAGCATCCTTGCTGAACCTCTTCGACGGAGAATTCCCCGCGGAAACACAGTGACGACAAACAGGAAAGGGATCAGTGGCCGTGACGCGGCACACCTCCCCCGAAAAAACAGCGAGAAGAGACACCGGCCCCGATAACCACCCCGAGACAACCCACATCCGACCCGGACACGCTGAAGGCACCGGCACTCCCCGACTGCGGCCATTTCACGACCACCCACACCGACAGCGGTCACATCCGGACACCCCCCCCCACGCCCCACAACCCAGCCGCTGACCCAGAACTGCCGAACACTCCTCGCCGCAACCACCGACCCGCCGAGACCGCACGTTCACCACACAGCCCGTGAAAAGCAGAAGACGCCGGACTCCTACGAACCACCTCCTCACACCCGGACTCAACACCGGACAACCAGCCGCAGTGCCATCCCGGTACACACGGCAGCCACCGGGCACCCACAGGTGCCCTGCCCCCACTGCGCGTACGATCCGTCCCTCAAAACCGCCCGAGTTCAACCTCAGTCATCCGAAACGGTTGGAGTTCTGATTCGTTGATCGCGGTGTGAGTGACGTAGTGAGGACGCACAGAGCTTGTCGCTTTCTGCGCATGTTGCGGATGCGGGCCGTGGCCGCGCTGGTGAAGGGGCATCATCGCGACAATCTCACGGTCGTGATCAAGTTCTCCGGGCACCTGGCAGCGCAGGAGACGGCCAGCCTCAGCCGGGACCAGCGGTCGTGGATCCAAGGCCCGGACTGCTTCCTGCGCACCAGTCCGGAACCGTCGCCGAAAGTCCTGGCGGGTCTTCAGCAGGTGAAGGCACGCTTCGATCCGGTCCTGGTTCCTCCCTCACGGAAGTCATTTCTCCGGATACTCACCAGGATCGGTCCGGCCAGCCTGGCGGCAAAGCTGTATTTCGCCTCTCATGAGACGGACTACTTCCGCACCCATGACGTTGCGGCCACCCGCGATGCGCTCACCGCCGTCAACGCTCCAAAAGCGGCCGAGGAAGGCGCGTGATGGCCCAACGAGAGGCGATCGTCGCGGTGGTGCAGCGAGACGGGCGGGTGCTCGTCATCCAGCGAGGCCCGCTGGCCCGGATGCCGGGGTTCTGGGCACCTCTCAGCGGCAAGCTCGAACCTGGTGAGTCGCAGGAGGAAGCCCTGGTCAGGGAGGTGCGCGAGGAGGTCGGCTTGAGGGTCTCGCCTGTGGCCAAGGTCTGGGAATCACAGACCGAAGACGGTACGTTTCGCCTGCACTGGTGGACCGCGAGGCCAGAGGAAGGCGAGGTCGTCATGCATCCAGGCGAGGTGAGCGGCACACGATGGGTGACGCCGAAGGAGTTCTCCCAGCTTCAGCCCGTCTTCCCGACCGACCGCGTGTTCTTCGACCGCGTGCTACCGCAGCTTTGAGTACCTCACGAACCGGGTGCCGGTCGGCCGGGGAGCGAATGGGGCTTGACCCGGAATCTTGGACACGGAATATGCGGCTGGGGCCAGCGTAGTTGATGTTGTTTCGAGTGCGGTCCCGTAGGCGATGGGGCTGCGTTGTCCGAGGCTGGAGTGGCGGCGGACGGTGTTGTAGCGGTGCAGCCAGCAAAACAGGTCGAGGCGGACTTCGCGCCCGTCGGCCCAGGCACTGCGGCCTTGAAGCGCTTCTCGCCTGCATGTGGCGTTGAAGGACTCGGCGAGCGCGTTGTCCGCCGAGCTGCCGACAGCGCTCATGCCCTGGATCACTCCCGCCCGGCGGCAGGCGTCGGCGAACGCCCGGCTCGTGTACTGGGCGCCGTGATCGGTGTGCATGACCGCGCCGGCGAGGCTGCCGCGGCACCGCTCGGCCGCCGCCAGGGCGTCCGTGACCAGTTCGGCGCGCATGGGGGCGGCGCGATCGCCCAGCCGGCCAGACACCGGGAGACGAGACCGATCACCGTGGCCAGACAGAGGAACTACCCTCCGGCCAGCGGGAGACAGGTGATGTCGCCTACGTACTTCGTGTTCACCGCCGCTGCGGCGAAGGCGCGGCCGATGAAATCGGCGGCGCCTTCGCGGCGGACGGATCCGAAACAGTCGTGCGGTGCTTCCTGCGCAGCCCCAGCCCGGCCAGACCGACCTGGCGCATGATACGGGCGACCCTCTTGCGGTTGACCAACTCGCCCGTCTCACGCAGTTCGGCTGTGATCCTGGAAACGCCGTAGGTGCCCTCCGAGCTGTGGTGAACCTCGCGTATCCAGGCGGCGAGCTTCGCGTCGGCTGCCCGACGGGCCACCCCGCCGGCCGCGGTCCTGCGCCAATAGCAGAAACTCGAGCGGGCGACGTTGAGGATGGCGCACAGCCGCTTCACGCCGAAGCAGCGCTGCCGGTCAGCGACGAACTGGAAGCGGCTCAGGAGCCGTCAACTAACTACTGCCCGACTTGATGTTGCTTTCGTAGTCGGTGATCGCGTTCTGGAGAGCGTCGATCGCGCGGAGTGGGTGGGCCTGCCGGAGCTGGGCGATGGCTGCGGCGATGTCGGGGACCGCGGCGAAGACCAGCAGGGGCATGGTCCGGTGGGCGTGATGGCTCAGGGTGTTGCGGTCCCGGCCGAGCAGTCGGGCCGTCAAGGTGAGCGTGATGGTGTTGCGGCGGCTCAGGACCGCGGCCAGGACGCGGTGGCGGCGGTCGAGGAAGCCGAAGCCGGGGTTGTATCCGCGCCGGTTGAGGCCCTTCCTCCTCACCCGCTCCGCCTCGGCCAGGACCCGGCAGCAGGGTTCGAGTTCCTCCACGAGCCGGTCGAACAGCTCAAGAACGTCGGCAGCCAAGCGTGGACCGGCAGCGGGATCGCCGGCGGCCTAGTACTGCAACGGTGCTTGCCGTGACTGGTGGCCAGGTTGGTCGTTGGTGTGCTTGTGGGTGGGGACCTTGCTGATGTCAGGTTGTGGGCGAG